>SKVA01000045.1 GCA_007129695.1 Spirochaetaceae bacterium
ATCTACCGCGACGACGACTCGGTCATCAGGAAGTATCTTCGACCGCCGTTCTCGATCGACGGATGGCGGTTCGATGTCGCGAGCGAGGTTGGCAATAGCGGCCTGCTGCAGCAGGGACACGAGGTGTGGCGCGAGATCAGGACGGTAGTCCGGCGGGTCAATCCCGACGCGTACATCGTCGGAGAACACTGGCACGACTCGATCGACTACCTGCGTGGTGACGAATGGGACTCCGCGATGAACTATTTCGCAAGCGCGCGACCGCTGCGGATGTGGTGCGGCGAACGCGACAGGTTCGCCGATATCCCGGTCCGCGAAGCGGTAAGCGGACGTTCCCCCTCGGGACTCGAGCTTGCATCGCTGTTGTCGCAGCACTTCGACCGCATCCCGAGCGCAGCCCGGGACGCGCAGTTCAACCTGATAGACAGCCACGATGTCACTCGGCTTCACTCTCGTGACACCTTCGGCATCGACCTGTACACGGGCGTCGTGATGCTGCTGTTCATGCTCCCCGGAACGTGTAGCATCTACTATGGCGACGAAATCGGTCTGCAGGGGACAACTGCCGGCGATCACGGCAAACGGTTTCCGATGGAATGGAAACCCGACCGCTGGGATATCCGGTTACGAACGCTCTACCGGAAGATGATCGCGCTCAAGCGGGATGAAGACGCGCTGCACCACGGCTCGGCGCGAACGCTCGACGCGGGCACCGAGCACCTGGTCTACGCGCGGTTCACCGATCACACCGGCTTCGTGCTGCTGCTCAACCGGGCCGCGCGTGACCGGTCGGTCGACGTAGACCTGTCGCTGATCGCGCCGGTCTCGTGTACCGACGAGTTTGACGGCACCGCGTTTGACGCCGCCCTCCCCCTGATCAGCGTCCCGCTACCGGCTCGGACGAGCCGGCTGCTGCGGTGCCGCCCGGTTCGGCGGTGAGCGTCAGGACGCTCTGCCGACGCACGAGTCGACACGTGAACTCGACCGGGTGTTCGACGGCGGCCCCGGAGATCATGCGCACCAGGAGCTCTCCCGCGCGCCGCCCCTTCTCCTCCGCGGGCTGATGAACGGTCGTCAACGGCGGTGAGAGCAGCGCGGCTTCCTGTATGTCATCGAAGCCGACCAGCGACAGATCCTCCGGGATCCGCAGGCCCGCGCTCTGAACGCCCTGGTAGATACCGACCGCGATGATGTCGCTCATCGACACAACCCCGGTTGTCTCGGGATACTCCTCGATGAGCAGCTGCGCGGCCCGACGGCCACCTTCGACGCTGCACGGTTCGTGAAAGATCGCGACCGCCGGGTCGGTAGACGACATCCCGAACCGCGCGAGCGCATCCTCGTACCCGCGCATCCGCTTGAGTCCGATACCCGAGTACGCTTCCAGATCGGGGCTACGGCTCTCTTCGAGCATCACGATGCCAATCCGTCGGTGGCCCTGTTCGAGCAGGTACGTCATCGCGACATCCGCGGCACGGCGGTCGTCGACTCCGATCGACGGCACATCGGAGGCGATCGTACCGTCGATCGAAACGAATGGCATGTGTCGGTGCCGGATGATCTGCACGATCTCATCCTCCGGATCGAGCCCGATCGTCACTAGACCGTCAACAACCGCGCCCCGGACGCTCTTCAGCAGATCCCCGCGCTTGGGGGGAAGCATCGTCAGCGACAATCCTTCATCGTTGCAGACGTGCCCGAGCCCGCTGATCAGCCGCACCATGTACGGGTTCTTGAGCGCAAAGGGGATCGGGTGGGGCAGGAGCAGACCGATCGTACCAAGGTTGCGCTGCGATAGCGAGCGCGCGATCGGATCGGGTACGTAGCCGAGTTCGGTCGCTGTCTCGACGATCTTCTCGCGTGCCTCAGCCGATATCTGTCGCGGCGCGTTGAACGCGAACGAAACAGTCGTCTTCGAGTATCCGGTCGCCTTCGCGATGTCGTTTATCGTTACTCTCATGCGCAGAACCGATGAATTCTAGCCCGACCGCCCCTCTGTGTCAATGCGCGCTTCTAGTCCATACTGAGCTCATGAGTCACCCGTCGTCGGACGTCGAGATCGCAGGCGTTCCCGGAGACCTGCCCCCCGACCAGGTCGTAGCGCGCTACGCCTCCGCTCGCTACCAGTTCAGGCACGATAATGCGATCAACCCGGCTGCACCGACAGCTACCGACGACGTGACGATCACGGCTTTCTGCGGGACGGCCGCCGCGATTGTCAGCGCGGTCGTGGTCTACACGACCGACGGCACGGATCCTGACGACGTCGATGCGACCGACGAACGAACTGCGTACACGGTCTCGATGGTCCGGATCTGCGTGCGGTGGATGCCCTTCGCAGACTACGTTGAGGTGTGGCAGGCGGTCATTCCGCGGCAGCCTGACGGCACAACCGTGCGGTACCGGATCGACGGCGCGATCGGCGACGGGACGATCCGCGCGATCGACGGTCATGGCTTCTGGTTCCGGTACCCGGCAGAATCGGGAATCACGTGTTTCGCCTACCGCGTCGGATCACGCAGCGCACCGCCGGAGTGGTTCCGCGACGCGGTCGTGTACCAGGTCTTCATCGATCGGTTTCGCAGGGGTACAGACGCGCCACCGCTGTCCACCGACCTTCAGAGGAAGCACGGCGGCAACCTCCAGGGCGTTCGCGATGCACTGCCGTATCTCCAGGAGTTGGGCATCACCTGCATCTGGCTGACGCCGATCGGGCCCGCACCGTCGTACCACCGATACGACTCGACCGATCCAACCGAGGTCGATCCGGTCGCGGGCACTGTCGACGACTTCGTGGAGCTCTCGCGCGACGCGGCGGCGCGCGGGATCAGGATCATCCTCGACTTTGTCCCGAGCCATCTGTCGAGCAAGCACCCCGCGTTCGTCGACTCAACGCTGAACCCCGACTCGCCCTACGCCGATTGGTTCGTGTTCTACGACTGGCCCGATCGGTACCGGTCGTTTCTGGAGTCAGTTTCAACGCTTCCATCGATCGACACGAACAGCCACGGCGCGCGCGCCTACCTTATACGGTGCGCGCGCGTGTGGCTTGAACGCGGCGCGGCCGGATTCCGGATCGACCATGCGATTGGCCACGGAAGCGATTTCTGGACCGAGTTCGCTTCGGCGCTGCACGATGCCCAGCCGGATGCGGTAACGCTCGCCGAGGCGACCGACACGCCTGACGCGATCAACACGTACCGCGGACGGCTCGACTCGGTACTCGAC
>SKVA01000418.1 GCA_007129695.1 Spirochaetaceae bacterium
CCCGCTCCTTGAGCGCGCGGACGAGCACGGCCTGTTGACTGTTCAGTGTCGCGCTCCCCAGACCGACCGCAATCATCGCCACCACCGACACGACGAGGATCACGACGAAGAACGCGAACTTCGCACGAAGACCGATTCCTCTTTGTTTCATCTGCGCAATCCTCTCTTCCCGCCTTTCGATGAGTCCGGGTTGGCTCGATATGAGCGCACGCGCTTCCATCTGGAGCTGGACGCCCTCGCGCGCTATCGCAACCACACGGCCGCCCGACAGAAGCGCGATCGTTGCGATCAGCGCGATCACCACCCATGCGATGAAGCCCGGCGGCGTGATACGGAACAGCCGTGCGGTATCGGCCACAAGCGTCTGACCAACGAGCACCGTGAAGTCGCCGAACTTCACCGTGCCGTTGCGTTCGATCGTAAGGCGTGTATCGAAGAACCGCATCCCGCGCTCGGTGTGGAACAGTCCGATCAGGTAGTCGCCGCTCGATATGTTGTCCAGAAGCGGCCCCGCCATCGTGCGGTCGGAGAAGACCCGGAAGCCGGGGCTGTCCTCATCGAAGACGTAGTCGTAGGGGGGGCTACCGTCGCGGTCCAGAACGATCCGGCTGATCCGACCGTCGGCGGTGAAGCCTCGGCCGACGATGTCGAGCGCGTAGCGGCCGAGAATGTCGGGCACCGCTGCGACTGTCGTGATGATGGTGACCGGGATGTACTTGTTCATCCGGACGTAGAGTACCGCCGGCGGGCCGACGTTACCAACCGAGTCGACCGCTCGGACGGTCAGCGCCCACAGTCCGTTGTCGTGGTTATCGCGAGCGATCGCCGGTTCGGTGTGCCGAGTGCCGGGACGCGGTTCGACCACTGGGAGCGTGCGGACGTCGACGTCGGTTCCGTGCGGCCCTACGTAGACCAGATCCGAAATGTAGCTCGATACCACCTCAGGCCCACCGTCGACGTCGACATCGGGCGGATTCCACGTCAGACGGAAGGTATTGGACGTGAGGAACCCCTCCTCGTCGAGCCTCGGCGTGTTGAATCTCACGCGCGCCGGCGGCGTCGTATCGCGGACGAAGGTTGCCGTTGTAACGGGGGACCAGTTACCCGCGCGGTCGAGCGCGCGTATTCGCAGAAACCACTCGCCGTCGTCGTCCGCCGGGAAGACCGCCGTGGTCGACGGGACCGCGTTCTGCGCGGGCACCGGTTCGTCCGGGTCGCGCGTCCACACGTAACGGTAGCCGACGATCCCCGACGCGTCGGGCGCCGGGGTCCACGCGAAGGCGGCATTGTTTTCGGCGCTGCGCCGACCGACCGTGAAGTTCACACCACGAACGATCGGGGGCAACGCGCGCTGATCGGGCTCAAGATAGACGATACGGGTCGGGCGCCCCGGCGTGTTGTCGCTTCGGCTGTGCCAGAAGAAGTGCAGGCGTCCGCCAACCCGCGCTCCGGTCGGCGACGCGCCAAACTGACGCACGGAAGCGACCACTCTGCGCCAGCCGGAGGCGTCTCGTTCGAACAGCAGCACGTCACCGCCTCGCGCCGGATCGGTGACACCCACCAGGTAGAATCGCCCGTCGAGCGTTTCGATTCGCGGCTGACTATGTGCAACCCGTGCGTCCGCCCGACGAACCGTCGAAGCCGTGAGGAGTTCGATCGCGTCGGTGAGATTCCCCGACCGGTTTGCCCGCGCAAAGGCGAGCTGCGGGACGTTGGCTGTCTCGCGCCTGTAGGCGGCTTCGAACGCGACTCCGATTTCGGTCCCGTCGGAAACCGCCGATGGCCGACGCATAACCAGGTCGGCGTAGTTTGCGGCGCCGATGCGGTTCTGCGGTCGATCGGTCACGCGCAGGTAGAAGTGCGGGATGAGCGCCCCTTCAAGGTCGAGGAGCGGTATGTCGACCGACACCCCCTCGCGCGGAGCGTGAGCTCTGTTCCCGGCCGGATCGGAGGCGCCCCACGTTGCGCCGCTGTCGTCGGTGTAGATCGCGTACAGTTGCGGTGTATCGGGGACCGCGGGTTCGGTCAGACGACCATCGGCGTCGCGCGGCGGACTCGGAGGCACGATGTTCTCCCCGACGAAGAAGAACACGTCGCGTCCACCGACCGCGACGTGAGCGACGTCGCTCTGTGGGCCGGTCTGTCCGGCATCAGCGGGCAGCGCGAGCAACCCCGGCCATTCGTCTCCGGTCCGGCTATACGCGTAGACGATCCGGTTCGCAGCCGCATCGAGCCGCTCAAATGTCAGGAACCATCCGCCATTGGCCGCGGGGAACACCGCGGGCGCAACAAGGCGGATCTCACCCGGGATCGAGTGAACCACCCGAAACGGCTTGTCAGGAGCGTCGGCGATCCTGACGCGTATGAGCGTGGCTCCTTCACCGTCACCGGTCTGTTGGTAGTTCAGCGTCACGATCGCGACGGCTCCGTCGGGCGCGACCGCCATATCAAAGACGGGAGGAACCGACGTCCCCTCAAAACGCAGACCTTCGGCGACGACGGTCGGATCGCTCCACATCAGCCCGTCTGTCGTCCAACGAACGATCACGCGAAGACTCCGGTTGCCCTCTTCTCCGACGATCTGCTGGTACGCGAGTATCGCACCGTCGCGGTGCGATGCGACCTTCGGAAAACGGAAGTCGACGGCGGTGAAGCCGACCGGAGGCTCGAAGAACACGTTCTGGGCAAAACCATGAGCGCCCGCGAGAACCAACAGGAATGACAGGATCAGGCGTCTCACCACCACAGACTATCCGGCCCGCTGTCGCCTGCGCAAGTCGTTGTAGAGCCGGTTGAACTCGAGATCGCGCGCAGCGTTCGGGTTCTCGATCAGGTACCGGTCCATCAGCGTCAACGCCTGTGCGAACTGGCCCTGCGCGAGCAGCTCGCGCGCCTGACGCAGAACCGCGGTACCCTGCGCGTCGAGGTAGGTCTGCGTAGGTGCGTTGGGCAGCGCGAGCGCTCGGCGGTGAGCCGTGAGTGCCCGCTGATAGCCGGGATAGATGTCGAGCGCCTCGTTGAGCAGCCGTAGTATCTGTTCAATCTGCGCGGTCGGGAGCACTGCCCAGTCGCCGAACCCCTCTGCCTGGTCGATTCTTCGGTCTGCCTCGGCACGAATGTCGGGGGGCGGCGGCGGAATCTGAACCGGCGGACGGAGGATCGGATCGAGCTGCGCGATGAGGCGGCGGATCTCGGTGACGGTCGCCGCAGACACACCGGCGACTTCGCTGACGACCTCGAGGATCGCCGACAGTCGGGACTCGAGCTCGAGCAACCCGTCGAACTGGTCGTCTGAGATCTGGCGGGAGCTCAGCTGCGCGCGCGTCACATCGGCGTCGGAGAGAGCACCGTTGAGGAGATTCTGTACGACGCGGTCGGGGGCTTCGGCGGCGACGGCGAGCGCGAGGCGTACCTCGAGCAGTCTCGCCTGGAAGTTCAGCGGTTGTTCGGTGAAGAACAGACCGAGCGCCTGCTCGGCGGTACCGTACGATCCGTCGCGATACGCGCCCCACGCGGTGTTGAGGATCTGGCTCAGACGGGAGAACCCGGGCAGATCCTCGCGCAGCACCTGCTCGGACTCCTGGCTGTACGCGGTACGCGCGAGCCGAAGCAGCGCGGTGAGACTCGGATTCTGCTGCGTCGGGAAGACGTTCTCCCAGATCACCAATCCCTCTTCCAGCATATCGAGCGCGTCCAACCACTGCTGGTTGTCCACGAGTGGTCGCGCGTCATCGACCATCTGGTCGACGCGCGTGAATACGATCGATCGCTGCGCCGACACGATCAGCGTGTTCACCCGCTCGCGCTCGGAGTTCCAGAACTGCTCGAGCGAAGCGCGATACCAGTTGGAGAGGCTCTCTTCGAAGAGCGTGCTTGCGTCCTGGACCGCAGGGTTATCGGTACTCAGCAGTAGTGTCGCGCGCCCGAGGAGTTCGCTCGCCGTCTGGATGTCGCCGGCGCTGTTCGCCGTTTGTGCGGCGCCGATCTCCTGTTCAACCTCTACCAGACGCGCGCGACCGGCTCGCTCGAGCTGCTCGGCTTCGGCAACCCGTGCGAGCGCCTGCTCCATCAAGCCAATCGCCGTCGCAGTCAGTCCGGTCTGCGCCGAACCTACCGTCGTCACGATGCGTCGCGCGTTGTCAATATGCGCCTGTACTCTAGCGTCGGACCGGACGTACGCCTGATCGCCCTCGAGCCGGGTGATCAGATCGGAAGCGTCGCGTCGCAGACGGTCAAGATCACCCGCCGTCAGATTGGTGACCCGCACGCCGGTCACCCCTCCGACAAGCGGCCTGAGGCGGTCGCGAGCCTCTCCTGAGCGCGGGCGCGCGATCGTGATCCCGGCCACCTGGACCGTCGCGTTGAGATCGGTCCGCGACGCGCTGATCGCCGTCTGCATCGACGACAACCGCGTCTGAAAGTCGCGCAGATCGATCGTAGCGATCTGATCGACGATGTCGGTCTCGTAACGCTCGACGCGGGAGATACGGTTTTCTACGTACGTCGCATGGAAGGCGGCGTGATCGGTGCGGATCTGCGCGGGGAGCGCGTTCCATTCGGCGAGACCCGACCGCAAGCGTGCAAGCGGCGACCGAAGCGATTCGCGTTGGGCCACCAGTGGCGTGGTAGTGGTCTGCGATGCCAGGGGTGTCGCTGCGCGATACGCGACATCTGCCTCCCTGACGATCGCGACAAGCTGTTCGGCCGATGCGGCACGGATCGCTGCCTCGGTCAACGTGTCCCTGATCGGACCCGAGTCGAGCGTCGCGATCGAATCCAGAACCTCTCGCCACGCAGCCGCGGTTGCGGCGGGGGGCCCGTCCGTTGCGTCGGCGGGCGCGTCGACCGGTAGATCGTTTGCGGTGCTCTGAACCTCGATCGCGGTTCGCGATGCGAGCGCGACCGCATCGGCAAGCCGCACCACGTCCTGCACGTGGGACGCCACGAGCGCGTTGCTGCCGGGAGCGCGTACGGTGTCCCAGTCGAAGCCGGTCACCGCTTGCTGCAGACGAACATAGTTGTCGAGCGCGAAGGTCTGCGCGGCCGCGACCGGCTCTTCTGCGACCAGTTTGCGGACGGTATCGATCGACGCGAGGATGCCCTCCGCGCGGCGATCGCCCGTACCGGTTCGGCGCCCGAGCACCAGATCCGACACGAACCGAATGTGCCAGTCGTACGCGTACCCGTCGTCGGTGAGCAGGCGCTCCGCGTTCAGTCGTTCCTGCTCCGCGATGACGACGGCCGCGTCGCGGACGTCACGGAAGATCCGCGAAATCGCGCGCAGCTGCGGCAGGTACTCGGCGATCTGCCGTTGGGCGTCGGCGAAGTCTCCCGCGGCGAACGCGATGGTCATTTCATCTGCCTGCGCGCGGGCGTTCGAAGAGACAACAGTGAATGGCGCCTCGGTGGGATCGCCTTCGGAGCGGCCGGCAGCAACGACTCGTACTGCCTCGCGTGCGGATGCGAACAGCTCGGCGTCGATCCCGGTGCGCACGGTTTCGAACAGACCGCGCTGCAGATCGAGCCCGCTTTCCAGTCGGATCAACTCCTGCTGCTCCGGAGTCAGGGCGATCGGCTCCTCATCGGGGCCGTCGACGTAGATCCGTACCGCGGCCACGAAGTCACCTGCGCGAAAGGCTTCGGCCGCGATCTGCATCAGCGCACGGAAGCGGCGCTGATCGATTGTGAGCTGCACACGGAACTGCAGCTCGCTGATCAGCGCCGCGTCCTCTGGGTTCGGGTTCGGGATGATGTCGCGCATAGCGGCGATCGACGTGAGCGCCGCGATTGCTCGCGGCACGACTTCGTCGGGGGGGATGTCGTCTTCGAGGAGCGCCCGCAGCTCGCGTTCGACTTCGCGACCGCGTTCGACGTACGCGCGCCGCGCCTGGCGGATCGCTTCGAATCGAGTTTCGGCAGCAGGGAGCTCTTCCTCGTCGTCTTCGACGATCCGGATCAGATCACCTACAGCCGCGTCGTAGTCCTGCTCGCGTATTCGCTGATCTGCGGCCGCCTTGCGTGCCTCGATGCTCTGCGCGATCACCTCGAGTCGAGCGGCGACTTCGTCGGGGTTCTCCTGCTGGCCTGTCGCCGACACACGAACTGCGCCGCAGACGAAAACGAGCGCAAGTAGCACGAACGGCAGACGTCGTCGCGAAACGAGCAGTGGAGACCCTCCCCTTAGATAGTACTACAGGTATCGACAAAAAAAAGCGCGACGCTGAGACGTCCCCCCGATCGCAGACTCACCCCGACGTGGATTCACGCCGATCTGAGGAGTATAATTGTGAGGGGAATGCGTATACCTCGGTTCATAGTCATACTAGTGTCGCTTGTTGCCGTCGCTCCGGGGTTTGCGGTCGAGTTCTCGGATATCTACGCGCGGCTCGGTCAATCGGGTGTAGATCGAGTCCGGAATACCGGTCTGACGATCTTTCCGACGCTGCTCATACCCGCCGGCGGCAGGTTCGAAGCGATGGGGCAGGCGTACACCGCGGTCGCGAGCGACGCGAGCTTTCTGGACGCCAACCCGGCGGCGAGCGCGTCGTTGTCGTTCACCGAACTGACCTTCGTGCACAACAACTGGATCGCCGACACGTCGATCGAAGGTGTCGGCTACGCGCGCAGGATCGGCGACTTCGGGTTCGGTGTCGGCGGCAAGTTTCTCCATGTGCCGTTCACCGAGTACACGACGACGACGCGTCAGGGCGGCAGCGGGCGCTACTCGGAAGGCACGGTAGGCGTAAACGCATCGTATAACTTCCTTCGGTCGTTCGTGTTTCCGGGTGTATCGGTCGGTGCGACGCTGAAGGCGGCGTACCGGATGATTCCTGAACAGATCGCCGCGGGTCAGTCCGCGGTTGGGGTGGCGGCCGACATCGGGCTGTTGTCGAGGTTCGATCTACTGAAGGGTTTTTCGTCGCGCAGCCCAAACTTCGGGGCCGGACTCGCGCTTCGGAACTTCGGACCACCGGTCCGCGGTGAGCCGTTGCCGTCGCAGATCGTCACCGGCGTCGCCTACTCACCGATCCGGCCGGTGACGGTCGCAACCGATCTCATCGTCCCCGTGTCGTTGGCGCCGGGCGTGCCCGCCGAACGGGTCGGGGGCGCCGCGGGAATGTCGGTTCGAGTTGCCCCGTTCTTCTCCGTGCAGTCCGGGATGCTTCTACGCTGGGGAGGGTCGCGCTTCTCGATGGGGGCGTCGCTTGAACTCGCCGATTTCAGCCTTGACGTCAACTACACCCTGGACCTTGCGACCCAGTTCCGTAATCTTGACCGGGTCAGCGTACAGGCCCGGGTCAACTTCGGCGACGAGGGACGCAAGGCGCTGCGCGATCTGGTGGACCGCTACTATCTGGACGCGTGGCGAGCGTCGGCGATCGGCAATCTCAACCTGGCGATCGAGAAGAGCGCGCGCGCGCTCGAACTCGATCCCGGCTTCACGCCGGCCGAAGAGCTGCTTGCGATCAGTCTGTTGACCCGAGCGCTCCAGGAGGATCTGCGCGCGATTGATCTGGACAGCATCGCCGACCGCCTGGAAGACAGCCCCGACGTAGAGTGACCGTAGATCAGCTACCGCGTCCGGCTTTCTGCGTGAGTCTGTTATAGAGCGACAGCAGCGGTACATCGATCTTCTTCGACTCTAGCGAGCGTTGCAGCCCGTCTCGGCTACGCGTGTTGTTATCGCGTTGCGCACGGCGCAGCCGTTTTCTGGTCTGCTTGTACTCGTCGCCTGAGAGCATCGAATCGAGATAGTCGGTCATCTGCTGTAATTCGGGCTCGTAGCCGTCGATTCCCAGAGTCTCTCCGGTCTTGACAAGGCGTTCGACCGTCGACTCGACGGACTCATCCTCGCACTCGATGAGCAGTTCCTCTATCGACTTGATGAAGGGGCTTTCGGTGAAGACGATCTGGTCGACTCGAGTCCGCAGATCTATGCGCCGCTTGAGCGCCTCGTCCGACCGCATGTACTTCCGGCCGAGCAGGACGTACACGGCGATCGACGCCGCGAGCGATATCACAAGCTCGTCGATCACGGGAACCGGATCTCGCACGACGATGCTCAGGAACAGAAACGCGACCAGGAACACCGCCGACGACAGGAGAAAACGAGGGATGAACCGCGCGTCGGCGACCCAGACCTTCACCTCCTGCTCGACGATGCGGTAGAGCTCATTCCTGAAGAGCGTCAACGATTCGACGCGGGGCTCGCGTCCGTAGTGTCCTACCACCGGATGCCTGGTCAACAGCGTGTGGACGCGTTCGGTCTTGCGAAACGGGTGGAGAAACAGCGAGACACCGTCCTTGCGATACACGTGGAAAACGTAGATCGGCTCACCGGCACTACCCATAGCGACAAAGTAGCGTGCTGCCCGGGGGCAGTCAAGAAACGAGCGATCCGTCGGTCAATGCGCCGCGGGCAAGAAGTTCTTCCACCTCCCCTTTTCCGAACAAGCGCGCGTATTCATGAGGCGACATACCGAGCGAGTCACGCAGGTCTGGATCACCGCCGGCGGCGATCAGGTGGCGCACGATCGATGCGTGCCCCTGCGACGCGGCAAGCATCAGAGCCGTCTGATCGCTCGCGGTGCGGCGGTTCGGGTCGGCATTGTGCGCAAGCAGAATCCCGACAATCGTGTCCAGGCCCATGCTCGCCGCTTCGCAGAGTGCGCTGGTTCCGTCGTGGCCGCACGCCGCATTCGGGTCGGCACCGGCGACCAGCAGTCGTTGAACGATTGCCTCCATTCGCGATCGAACCGCGCCGACCAGAAGTGGTACGCCACGCTCGCTGCGCGCGTCGGGGGACATCCCGACCAGCAGGTAGTCCTCCACCGTCTCCTGGTCGCCTTGTGCCGCGGAGGCAACGGCGGCCGACGCATCCCGGTCCCTTCCACGCAGGCGGGTTCGCGCCAGATCGATTCGATGGCGTTGTTCCCAGCTCGCACGTTCGGACACCAGGTACATCTCGACCGCGTCGGCGCGAAGCGGTGTCGCCGATGAAAGGATCCCGTCGAGCGCGTCTTCGGTCACAATCGCGAGCGGGATCCGACGCCCCGACGCGAAACCGGCGGCGTAGACCATCCACGGCGCGGTCTGAGTCGACCGTGGAAGAAGCACCAGATGAGTCGCGCGATCAAGGAGAGCGTTCATTGTTTCATCGCTGTCGGCCCACCGGTCTGCGACCGAGATGCCGGTGAACTGGATCGCGTAGTCGCGGATTGATCGCATGATCGCGCGGACAAGCTCGCTATGGGTCGGGTCGGCAAGGAAACCTACGTGCATGATCCATTCTGGCACGTCGGTCGATGGTTGACAACGCCGGCCGTTGAAACGATGCTGTGATCGATGAACCTCAGACGGCTCCCCGAATCGCCGAGCCTCTTTGATCCAGGTCGACCGATCCATCACGAACGGGGACGCGATGCGGTGCTCCTGCTCCACGGTTGGACCGGCTGGCCGGGCCGACTCGCGTACGTCGCCGAACGCCTGGCCGCGGCGGGGCTTACCGTGTCGGTGCCGCGTCTACCGGGGCATGGCACGTCGATGGCCGATCTGCGCCAGACTACCGCGAACGACTGGGTGCGTCGCGCGATCGATGCGTACATCGATCTGTGCCAGGATCACACGGTTCGTGTCGCCGGCACATCGATGGGGGGCATCCTTGCGACGATCGTCGCGGCGCAGTTCGGGGTGGACCGGATCGCGCTCCTTGCTCCGGCGCATCTGACCCGCAAGCGATCGCTCTGGGTGTCTGTGCTGCTCAGGCACGTGATCACCCGGATCCCGGGTGACTGGTCGCCCGACCATGAAATCGACCCGGGCGTTCTTCCGATTGCCGAGGAGTACGCGCGGTACAACTACATCTCGACCGTGGCCGAGTTCTACCGTCTCCAACGGATCGGGCGGCGCGAACTCCCGCGGTTGACCGCCGACACGCTGGTGATGGTGTCGCGCAATGACGGGGCCGTCCCCGAGCGCGTCGCCGACTATATCAACGAGCGTTCCCGGTCCGCGCGGGTGGAGTCGATCGTCCTTGACCGCAGCAATCACCAGCTTGGTGACCACGTAGAAAAGGAGATGGTTGGCGACGAACTCGTGCGGTGGTTCGCGCCCGCCGGCTGACAATCGACCACGCTGACGGTATACTCCGCTCATGTTCATGTTCCTGATCAAGAAGGCGTTCTTCGACATGTGGGACCACTTTCTTGGGGTCGCGATGCTCAACCTGGGGTTCATCGCGCTCCTGACGATCCCGATCCTTGTTCCTCCCGCTGTCGTCGAGTTCAGCGTGGCGCTTGCCTTCCTATCGCAGGCGGCAGGGATTCTTCTGGTCGTCGTGTACGCCGGCGCGGTGTCGCTTGCGACTCGCGATATGGTCAACTACCAGCGCCCGGAGTTCGGCAAGCTCATCGAGTACCTGAAAGAGTCGTGGAAATCGTCGCTCGTGTTCGGCGCCATCCTCATCGGCATCGTGATCGTGCTGTGGTTCGGCGTCCCGGTCTACGCAGGCATGGGCAATCTGCTGGGACTCGCGGCGATCGTCTTCCTGATGTGGGCGCTGATCATCTGGGGTATCAGCAGCCAGTACTATTTTCCGATTCGAGGTCAGCTCGACACGAAGATTCCCAAGATCATCCGCAAGTGTTTCGTGCTGTTCTTCGACAACACGTTCTTCTCAATCCTGCTCGCGATCGGGACGATCGTCATCGCCGTCGGATCGGTGTTTACGGCGCTCCTGATCCCCGGGATCACCGGTCTGCTGATCTGGCACCACGCCGGGCTCAAACTCCGTCTTCTGAAGTACGACTACCTGGAGGAGAATCCGTCTGCGAACCGGCGACGGATTCCTTGGGACGCGCTGCTGGTAGATGAGGAGGAGCGTGTCGGGAAGCGAACGTTGCGTGGGATGATCTTCCCGTGGAAGGAGTAGAATCCGCTCAGTTTGCGTGTTCGCCCGATGCGGCAAGCATCGCGAAGTGAACCGCCCCCACCGCCTGTCCGAACTGAGCGACGGTGAAGTCGGGTAGCGCGTCGAGCTGTCGCATCAGCGGCGTGTACGCGATGTCGCCGTCGGCGGCGATCAGCTCGAGCATCGGTGCCACTCTGCGCGCGCCCTGCTTGATCAGGTCGAAACAGTGGGTCGTTTTCACGAGCCGGCCGAACAGGAATCGCGCGTTCAACGACGTCTCTAGGATTCGCTCGGTCTCCACCCACGTCCGCGCGATCGCTTCGCCGACCTGACGGAACACTTCGGCGGCGCACTCCTGGTGCTCGGCCTGCTCCATCAGGAACGCAAGGTAAGCCTTTCGCATATCCTGCGGTGCCTCCGGTACGACCACTCGCTCGTCATCGCCGCAGCCCGTCGTGACGACGTACCCGCATCGGCCTATTTCTTCCATCAGCGCCGGACACTCGGTCGGAAACGTCAGCTCTGCGACACGAAAAGCGCCGGTCTGACTCGCGTAGCGCTGCAGTGTTCCCGCGACACCGGTGTTGGTGTTCGCGATGCTGCGAACGTCGGTCGCCGGTAGATCGCGGTACGGAAGCGATCCCAGATCGATCACCAGATTGTAGACCTCAAGCGGGATCTCCGGGATCGTCCCGTCACCAAGGACGAGCCCTGTGCCCAGGTCTGTGCCCAGAGAATGCGCGAACACGCCGTGCGCCGCGGCTCCTCCACCGGCCGGGCGGTCGGGCATCGCTGCGAGTTCGACCGCCGCGGTGAACGCCGCCATCGGTCCGTCGTTGGTGTTCGCGACCACGCCGCCGTTGGCGCAGTAGCGAGCGAGGAGGTCGTCCAGGTTGGTCAGCTTCGCGAACTGTTCGTCGAACGAACGTTCGCGGTTCGACCGCAGCCCGAGCATCTTCGGGACTTCCCCGCCGACGATCTTGTTGCGAACGACAACGTCGGGAAAGCAGAGTCCGATTCCGTCGAAAACACGCCCATCACCGTCGCTCAGGCGTTCTGCTGCTGTTGCGGCATCGGCCAGACGGGCGGGATCGGTCGCGCGGTCGGCGACACCGTCTACGATGCGGCGTACCGCATCGGTGCGGTCCCCACCCTCCAGCTCCGCCCTGCGGACGCTCGTGTACGCCGCGAAGATCCGGACTATATCGACAATCGGGTCGATGATCTGCTCGACGGTTGTCATGCGGGCGGGGTTCCAGTCGTGCTCCTTGACCAGTATCAACTCACCGGCGACGACCAGTACCGCCTTTATGTCGGTACCCCCGACATCAAGACCACACCACGTTCCGGTTGACCGCTTCGCGGTGCGCGCAAGCGCGTCTGACGGATCGGTCCGGAACGAAACCGACCGGTGTTCAGGCGCGTCGCCGACCGAGACGTCTATCGCGAAGCGGTGCGTCACGCCCGAGCGGCCGTGCAGAGCAGCCACCATGCGGTCGATCACGTTCACGACTCGTGCGACTCCTGCTCGCTCGCCGATCGGTGCGTCCACCGAAAACGTAGCCGCGACCGAACGGACGATCCGCTCGGCGTCGCGTTGACCCGGCGGAACAAGGAGCTCGAGCCGGTAGCCACCGAGCGTTGTAAGGAGATTGTAGATTTCGCAGAGGAGGTATCGCTCGGACAGCTGTCGAATCGGGCTATCCAGGTTCGACGGCGACGGGATCGAAAGAACCCCCGCGCGAACTCGTTCGCCGTCGGGTAGAACAAGTCGATAGCCGATCGGTACCCGGTCGGTAAGCGCGTCGAACGCGTCGCGCACCTGATCGATGAATACCGGACGACCCTCCACGATTCTCTCAGCCAGTCTGTCGATCACGTGCTCTCCTCATGCTCAGGGATGATGTTGCGCGTCTTCCAGGCGCGCGCGAGGTAGACAAGCGGCGTATCCGCCGCAGCGACGATTACCTTGAACAGGAAGGTCGTCAGCGCGATCTCAAGAACCACGCTGAACGGAAAAACCCCGATGAACGCCAACGCGGAGAAGATTGCGCTGTCGATGAGCTGGCTCACGATCGTGCTCAGGTTGTTTCGAATCCAGATCTGCCGCTCGGCGGGGAACCTGCGGCGCCAGAAGTGGTACGCCCACACGTCGTGGTACTGGCTGATCAGATACGCGACAAAGCTTGCAAGCGTGATCCGCGGCAGGATAGCGAAGATCGCGCTCAGGTGCGGCTGCGCGAAGTCGCTCGCGTCGGGCTCGAACAGTAGCGCTACGTTCATCAGGATCACTACCGCGACGAGCGACACGAAGCCGATTCCGACCGCGCGGTTCGCGTCCTTGCGTCCGTAGTTCTCCGACAGGATGTCGGTGACCAGGAATGTCGTCGCGTAGACTATGTTCCCGAGCGTCGCGGTGAGTCCGAACAGCTCGACCGTCTTGAGGACCTGGAGATTCGCGGTGATCGTCGCGATCGGAATCCAGATGTAGAGCCCAACGCGGCCGAACACGCGATACACGATCAGGATCGCGGCGAAGTTCAGCGCCAGCATCAGGAGCCACAGCAGTTCGTTCATGTAGTCTCTCCCGCGCCGAATGGCCTCCCAATCGCGCGAGGAGCGGCCGAGCGTCCGACGAAGCCGACCAGCACGACAAGCGTCAGCGCGTACGGAAGCATACTCATGATCTGTGTCGGAAGCGCGTCGGTTCGTAGCCCCAGGAACACAACGAGCGCCTGCGCGAAGCCGAACAGCAGGCACGCGGCGAACGCGCCCTGAGGCCTCCACTTGCCGAAAATCACCGCGGCGAGCGCGATGAAACCCTGTCCCGAAATGAGGCCGGGCCTGAACTGCGAGATTATCGCGATACTGAGCGTCCCCCCGCCGAGCCCGGCGAAGAACCCCGACGCAACGACGGACACGTAGCGGACGAGCTTGACGTCAACCCCGAGCGTGTCGGCGGCCTCCGGATGCTCGCCCACCGCGCGTATCCGCAGACCGAGCCGCGTCCGGTAGAGCACGAACCATACCGCCGCAACCGCGACAACCGCGAGGTACGCGGTTGCGTACCGATTGAGTAACAGATCGGGTACGGAGTTCGACGCAAAAACTCCGTTCAGCGGTCTGGGGATCTTGTTGTCGAGTCCGAGCGACCGCGTCTGAGTAGCTCCGTCGAAGAGCAATCGGCTCACGAAGTAGGAGATGCCTGGCCCCAGAAAGTTGATAGCGATCCCCGAAACCACATGATCGGCGTTGAACGTCACGCACGCGACCGCGTGGAGCAGGCCAAAGCAACCGGCGGCAACGCCGGCCGCGAACAGGCCGACCCACGCGTTGCCGGAGAAGTACCCGACGGCGGCTGCAGTGAACGCGCCGACAACCATCATCCCCTCAAGCCCGATGTTCACGACGCCCGAGTTCTCGGACACCGTACCGCCAAGCGACGTGAATATGAGGGGTGATGCGTACATGAGCGTCTGCCCCAGGAGAAACGCGATGCTGACGATCACTTCGAACTGCCTCCAGCCGTGCTGCGCGTTGCGCGGCGACGATAGAGCGCCGCGATGACCCGCATCAGGTTCGGAATCGCGATGAAGAAGATTATCGTTCCTATGACGATCGCGATGATCTCCGACGGGGCACCGAGCCGTACCTGGAGTCTTGAGCCACCGTGAACGAGCGAACCGAACAGCAGACCTGAGAAGACGTTTCCGAACGCGGTATTGTTGCCGATCAGCGACACTGCGATCCCGTCGAAGCCGTTGCCCTCCATGATGGCGAGTTTGGTGATGTCCTGCGTTCTGCCCATGACCTGTATCGCACCCGAAAGCGCAGCGATGGCGCCGGCGATCGCCATCGAAAGCGTCGTGCACCTACGGACGTTGATGCCGCTGTACTCGGCCGCGTCCCTGTTATGACCGACCGCGCGCAGCTCGTAGCCGAGCGTCGTACGGTTGAGAATGTACCAGACGGCGGTCGCCAGGAGTAACGCGATAACAATCCCCCAGTTCACATCGGCGCGCAGCACCTCTGCGAAGAACGATCCGCTGTTAGCGGCTCGCCACGCAAGCCCCTGTTCGGACAGCTTCCACGCGCCCAGGATGTCGATTCGCGCGGTGTCCGCGATTTTGTGGCTCGCCTCGCTCTGCGGCCGTTGAACCCACGACAGGCCAATCATGAAGTTGCTCAGGTAGAACGCGATCCAGTTGAGCATGATCGTCGATATCACCTCGTGGACCCCAAACCGTGCCTTGAGGAGGCCGGCAAAACCTCCCCACGCCGCGCCTGCGACGAATGCGGATGCGAGAATAAGCGGCACATGGAGTATCGCGGGCAGGTTCACCGCGAATCCGAGCAGCGCCGCTACGAGCGAACCGACGATGAACTGACCTTCGGCACCGATGTTGAACAACCCGGTGCGGAACGCAAATGTCACCGACAGTCCCGTGATGATGATCGGTGTCGAGCGGACGATTGCAGCGGCGACGTTCCGGGGGCTCGAGAATACGCCCGCAAGGATTTCGCCGTACGCCAGGATCGGGTTGAACCCCGCGACAAGCAGAACGACCCCGCCGACGATCACCCCCACGGCGACCGATACCGCGGCAAAAAACGCAGGCGTGCGCAGCAGCCACGGGGTAGTCGATGCGGTCGCAGCCGGGCCCGTCACAGGTAGCTCGCGATCGTTCATTCGCGCCCTCCGGCCATCAGAAGCCCCAGATGGTGCTCATCAACCCGACCCCGCTCGAAGATTCCGACGATCTTGCCTTCGTAGATCACCGCAATGCGGTCGGAGAGATTCATGACTTCGTCAAGGTCGAGCGAGATCAGCAGCACCGCCTTTCCGCGGTCCCGCTGCTCCACGAGCGCGCGGTGCACGAACTCGATTGCTCCAACGTCGAGCCCTCTAGTCGGCTGAGCAGCGACAAGCACGTTGGGATCGTTGCCGACTTCTCGTGCGATGATGACCTTCTGCTGATTCCCGCCGGACAGGGAGCCCGCTGGATACTCGGGATCGTTCGGTCGGACGTCGAACCGCTCGATCAGTCCGGCGGCGCGCCGGTGGATCTCGCGTTCGTTCAGGATCCCGCCTCTGCTGTACGGAGCCCGGTCATGGATACCCATAACCATGTTGTCGGCGATCGAGTATTCCAGAACCAGACCACGGCGCTGTCGGTCTTCGGGGATCGAAGCCAGACCGTGTGCCTGTACGGATTTCGGCGTCATCCCGGTAACATCGGTCTGATCGACCAGAATCCGACCCGACTCGACCCGTCTCACCCCCACCAGGGCTTCGACGAGCTCACTCTGGCCGTTTCCGTCGACACCGGCGACGCCGACTATCTCGCCGGAACGGACCGATAGCGACGCCCCGTTGACCGCAGCGAGCCCGCGCGCGTTGCGCACGACCAGTCCGTCGATCGCAAGCCGTACATCACCGGGCTCGGTGGTCTTGCGGTCGACCGTGAACAGCACTTCCCGTCCTACCATAGCGGATGCGAGACTGCGCGGAGTCGCCGAACCAACGTCGACCGTATCGACAACTTTGCCGCGTCGTATCACGGTGCAGCGATCCGCGATCGCAATGATTTCCCGAAGCTTGTGCGTTATGAGGATAATGGTCGTTCCCTGGTCGACGAGCAGACGCATGATGTCCATCAGCTCGTCGATCTCCTGCGGCGTAAGGACCGCCGTAGGTTCGTCCAGAATCAGCACGTCGGCCCGCCGGTACAGGGCCTTCAGGATCTCAACTCGCTGCTGGGTTCCGACGCTGACATCGCGGACTACCGCCAGAGGATCCACGCGCAGACCGAATTTCGCGCTCAACTCGACGACAGCTTCGACGGCCTGCGCATCGCGGAGAATGCCGAACGCGCCAACACGCTCGCGGCCAAGGACGATGTTCTGCGCGACGGTGAACGTGTCCACGAGCTTGAAGTGCTGGTGGACCATTCCGATCCCGAGCCGGATCGCCTCCGAGGCGCCGTGGATCGCGACGCGATCGCCATTGAGCCTGATCTGGCCGCTGTCGGGTGGATAGAGCCCGTAGAGGATGTTCATCAGAGTCGTCTTTCCGGCGCCGTTCTCACCGAGAAGCGCGTGAACCTCGCCGGGCGCGACCCGCAGCGATATCGAGTCGTTGGCGACGACCGATCCGAACGCCTTTGTGATACCGGTCATCTCGATTCGCGGGACGGCTTGCTGTGTCGTCACATCGACTCCGGGGATCAAGGCGAGACGGCCGGGCTTCCGGCCGTCTCATTGTCGATCAGTTTCCGTAGCCGTAGTCGGCGAAGGTGGCGCGGTTGAACGGTACGCGTACGCTGCCGGCGATTATCTGCTGTTCGAGCTCGCGGACCTCCGCGAGCAGTGCCGTCGGAACGTGTTTGTCCGACGACGGAGCGATTCCGACGGCACCGTCGACCAGGCCCAAGACCTTGGTGGTGCCGCCCGGCCACTCGCCGTCGACAAGGCCTTCAGCGACGTTGAAAATGGCCATGTCAACACGCTTCATCGCCGAAGTAAGCACGTGCTCGGGCGCCAGGTAGTTCTGGTCGCGGTCAACGCCGATCGCCCATCGGCCCTGTTCCTTCGCCGCTTCAATAACCCCGTCTCCGACGCTACCGGCCGCCGCGAACACGATGTCCGCTCCCTCCAGGAACATCTGCGACGCGATGCTCTTTCCGCGGGCCGCGTCGGTGAAGCTGTCGGCGTACTGGCGAAGTACGCGCGCGCTCGGATTCGCGTACGCAACGCCCGCGTGGAACCCGTAATCGAACTGGTCGATCACGTCACCCGAGATTCCTCCGACGAATCCAACGATACCGCTTTCGGTCATCTTTCCTGCGATATAGCCGACGAGAAACGACGGCTGTTCGGCCTGGAACACGACGCCGAGGAGGTTGTTCGGCGTGTCTTGCCACGCAAAGTCGATGATCGCGTACTTCTGAGATGGATTGGAGACGGCAGCGGTGCGTATCGCATCGGCCATCAGGAATCCGATGCCCCAGATAAGCTCGTTACCCGCGTCGTACATCGTCTCCAGGTTCGGACCGTAGTCGGATCCCTGGCCCGATTCGGCGTACGAAATGCGGACCCCAAGCTGGTCGCGCGACATCTGCATGCCTTCCCAGGCGGACTGGTTGAACGACTGATCATTCACCCCGCCGACGTCGGTGACCATCGCGATCGCGATCGGTTGGGATCCATCGGCCTGACCAGCATCGTCGGACCGCTGACAGCCGGCAATCGTGATTATCGCGACCAACACGATGGCGACAACAGAGATATTCCTCATAGTGACTCCTTTCGCCGCGGCGCAGCGCGGCTTCCCTACCGTACTCCCGCCATCACCGGTTGTCAATATCGCCGCGGCTGCGTACTATCTCGGCGCTTCATCGACACCCGCGCGCCGGTTGTCGGCGAGTCTGCGGTTCATGTACGCGCGATCAAGGTCCAGGCGGCGCGACAGTCGCGCGACTTCGTCGGAGCTCACCAGGTTCAGTTCGACGAACAGGTAGAGCAGCGCGCGCTCGGCGATGCAATCGACGTGGAGCGCGTTGCGGTTCACATCGGCTTCATCCGCGTAGCGCGACCGCAGGTCCCGCGCGAGCTCTGAGTCGTCGCTTCGCGCGTTTATGAGCCGCAGTTCGCGCTCGAGCGCGCGGGAATCTCCGCGCGCGGCCTGCTCGCCGAGCGGTTTGAGCACCAGATACGCGTACTCCTTGCCCGGCAGGTAGTGGTGCGCGTCGCAGCGAGTGCAGTAGTTCGGCTCCTGTGCGTCTTCCCTCTCGGCATCGCCGCCTATGATGATCAGCGGGTCGAAGTAGAGCGCGGGGCACTCGCGACCGCCGACGGTGTAGTAGCGGTACGTGTAGAACGAGTCGCGAATGCAGCGGTCGTGCTCGCAGTACGCGGTGAGCGGGAAGACGTCGGTGCAGACGTCGAGCAACAGGCGCGCGGTTGGGTTGAACAACTCTCTTCTGAAGTTCAGTAACAACGTCGGAAAGACGAACACCAGTCCTCGACTCTGGCTCTCGCGTTCTACGACGTAGGCGAGCCGTTCGTCGTAGAACGTAGCTTCGTCGATGATCCAGGTTCCGTGGCTGGGGTTCGCTTCGATCAGCCGTTCGAGCTCAAAACTGCTGGTGATCCGCGCGATGTTTGGCCCACACCGCTCGTAACCGCCGCGAAACGGAAGCGCGTCGTCGGGATAGTCGGAGAACTTCCGGTCGTCGATCTGCAGTCGAACCACGAAGACGTTCCTGCGGTCTGCGCCTGCGCGTGTTGTTTCACGCGACAGCGCGCCGGACTTGCGGAGCACCACGCGCGAGTCGCGCCATACCCGCGTCGAATACTCGGTCTTGCCCGACCCCATCGGACCGATCACCAGGATGCGACGCCCTGCCCGCGTGAAGTCGAAGTGGTTGAACGGATGGTGGATCCGAAACTCGGGGAACCCGAGGCTCTTGAGAAACGGGACCGCGTCCGCGGGTCTGCTGCTGTCGCTCATCGGAACGCCAGCTTGACACGAACCCCGCTGAACGACAAGGCTGTTGTATGCCCAAGACGATCATAGTATCAAACCGGATGTCAACGTCGGTGTCGCGCAGCGCCGATGGATTCGTCTATACGCCGAGCGTCGGCGGGCTTGCAACCGGGCTGTCGCCGCTTCACGAGAGCGAAGACAGCATCTGGATCGGGTGGAGCGGACTGCCCTCGGACAGCATGACCGTCGACGAACGACGGACAGTCGCCGAGCACCTGCGAATCGAGCACAAGTGCGTGACCGTCGACATAACCGCCGATCAGCTAGAACGATTCTACTACGGGTTCTGTAACAACGTGGTCTGGCCGCTATTCCACTACTTCCCGACGTATCCCACCTACGACCCCGATCTCTGGGGTGCGTACGTGGACGTGAATGCGGCGTTCTTCGACCGGGTCCGCCGCCACATCGAACCCGGTGACGTCGTCTGGGTGCACGATTATCAGTTGATGCTCCTGCCCGCGTTGATCAAGGAGCACGAGCCCGACAGCAGAGTCGGCTTCTTTCTACATATCCCGTTTCCGTCGTACGAGCTGTTTCGGCTACTGCCGTGGCGGGCCGAGGTCCTGCGCGGGCTGCTCGGCGCCGATCTGGTTGGTTTTCACACCTTCGACTACGTCCGTCACTTCCTGTCGAGCGTCCGGCGGCTGCTCGGGTACGATCACGATATGGCGTACATCCGGTACGAGAACCGGATGGTCCGGGCCGACGTCTTCCCGATGGGGATCGACTACGATCGATACGCTTCTGCCGCGAAGAGCGACGCGGTCCGGCGGAAGATCGATGAGGTGCACGCCGACCGACGAGTCGACAGGCTGATTCTGTCGGTCGATCGGCTCGACTACACGAAGGGAATCCCGCAGCGGCTGCGCGCGTTCGAACGGTACCTGGAGAAGTTCTCGCCGCCGGTGGGCAGCGTCGCGCTGGTGATCATCGTGTCGCCGTCGCGGACCGCCGTGGTGCAGTATCAGGAACTCAAGCGCGAGGTAGACGAACTGGTGAGCCGGATCAACGGGCGGTTCTCCACGATCGCGTGGACCCCGGTGCAGTACTTCTACCGCACCTTTTCCTTCGAAGACCTGTCGGCGCTCTATGCAGAGGCCGACGTGCTGCTGGTCACGGCGCTGCGCGACGGGATGAACCTGATCGCGAAGGAGTACGTTGCGGCGCGCGACGGTAGGACCGGCGTACTGGTTCTCAGCGAGACCGCCGGTGTCGCCCGGGAGCTCAGCGAAGCGATCATCGTGAATCCGAGCAGCGTCGAAGAGATCGCAGACGGATTGCATCGGGCTATCGAGATGCCGGTTGACGAACAGCTGAGCAGAAACCGACGGATGCAAGATAGGCTCAAGCGGTACGACATCCACTACTGGGCGAACGACTTCATGACGAAGCTCGACGCGACGATCGAGCACCAACAGTCCTTTCTGGGCAAACGCCTGTCGGGCTCGGTCCGCCGGCGGTTCAGAGAGACGTATCAGGCGGCGCAGAAGCGGCTCCTGTTGCTCGACTACGACGGCACGCTCCTGGACTACATGGATCGTGCCGACGCTGCCCTACCCGATGCGGACCTGCGATCGCTGATCCGGTCGCTCGCCGACGATTCGCGCAACGACGTCGTGCTTGTCAGCAGCCGCGGACGCGACTTCATGAGCGAACACCTGGAGGATCTGCCGATCGGTCTGATAGCGAGTCATGGTGCGTCCATACGCGTCGACGGGAAGTGGGAGCAGATCGTCCCGGTGGACGATCAGTGGAAAGGACACCTGGCTCCGATCATGCAGCTTTACGCCGATCGCACGCCGGGAAGCAGGTATGAGGAGAAGGAACTCAGCCTTGCCTGGCACTACCGCGGCAGCGATCCCGATCTGGCCGCGGTGCGCGTCGCGGAGCTCAAGGACGCGCTGATCAGCATGATCGCCAACCACAATCTCACCGTCTTTGACGGCAATCGGGTGCTCGAGGTCAAGAGCAGCCTGGTCGGGAAGGCACAGGCAGCCGCGCACTGGTACGCGCACGACGAGTACGATTTCATCCTCGCCGTCGGCGATGATCCGACCGATGAGGAGCTGTTCGCCGCGGCACCCGAGTCGGCGTGGTCGGTACGCGTTGGTCTTGGTCCGACGAACGCGCACTACTTCATAGAGAGCCCTGCGCAGCTACGGACGATGCTCGAAGAACTCGCGTAGGCGGCGCTATCGCTCGCGATCGACCGTATTCGTGAGCGTGCCGATGGACTCGACCGTCACGTCGATCGTATCACCGACCGCGAGCGGTCCTACACCCGACGGCGTTCCGGTGAGAATGAGGTCACCTGGCTCGAGCGTGAAGTTCCTGCTGATGTAGCTGATCATCGCGGCGACCGTGAAGATCATCTCACTCGTCGATGACTCCTGGACGATCGATCCGTTGAGCGCCGCGCGGATGCGCAGGTTCTGGACGTCGGAGATCTGCGCGACGGGAACGACCGCCGGCCCTACGGGTAGAAACGTGTCGAAGCTCTTGCCGCGAAACCAGCCCGAGCGGTCGCCGTTCTGAATGTTGCGCTGGCTGACGTCGTTGGCGCACGTGTAGCCGAACACAACCGACAGCGCGTCCGACTCATCGACGTTGCGGCACCGCTCGCCGATTATCACCGCGAGTTCGGCCTCGTAGTCGGTTCGCACCGAGTCAAACCCGTAGGACTCCGCGATCTTCGGCAGCCTGATCGTATCACCGGGGCCGATCAGGCAGCTCGGCAGCTTCGGGAACAGCACGGGCTCCGTGGGTTGATCGTGACCGAAGCCCTGGACCCTGACGCTTGCGCTCTCCGCGATGTGGTCGCGATAGTTGAGCCCGAGACAGATGATCTTGGACGGCGCGACCGTGTAGCGCGCGTCGGTCCCGAGAATCGGTAGCTCGACCGCCATCGGTCAGGCGTTGTCGCAGTCGGAGATACCCGCGTACGCGAACAGCTCACACTGGATCCAGATGAAGTTTTCGTTCTCGGTCGGGACGAGAAACCGGGCACTCTCGGCTTCATCACCATCCTTGGTGAACACGGTCACCTTCTCGACCGCGAGCACCGGGTACCGCTTGGCCGGATCGAAGAGCTTCGCCATGCCGATGTACGCGTTCGACATGTGCGGAAAGAAATCCTGAAACGCCTTTTTGAGGTCCTTCTTGACCGTCACGTAGAAGACACACGATTGCATGATTCCACCCCGCTGTTGTGTTACATCGATCTGTTCGCTGACGTACTCGTCGGACTCTCTCTCACGGTCGTCCATTCTCGCAGATCCCCCTTCTGGATCGTATCACAAACCCTCTCGCGTTCCAATTCCCCAGGACGAACTCACGGGACGATATGAAACGCGGTCATCGCAGCAGCAAACCACACGACAAGCGTCAGCGCGAACCACCAGCCGGGTCGGTGGTTCTCCTGCGTCTGCGGTACGACGCGTCCGACCATCAGCGTCAGGATCGAGCCCGCGGCTATCGCGTGTCCGGCAGGGACGGTCCCCGGAGCGATCGAACCCAGTAGGGCGCCGATCAGCGCTATCGCCGGCTGGATCGAGCCAGCTACTATCGTGTACCAGAACGCGCGACTCGATCGCACGCCGTACTCGCGAAGAGGTGCGGCGATGCAGTAGCTGGACATCGCGTTTCTCAGCGCGACCGCGCCCAGTACAGCGAAGACGGTCATACCGGCGTCCGGGTGCGCGGAGGCGTGTGCGCTCGCGATCAGCAGGCCCAGAGTCAGACCGATCGGAGCGTTATGGATTGCCTCTGTCACTACGATGAGTGTGCTCTTCTTTAGCGGAGCCGGCGCGCCGGTCGGACGAGACCCCCTCCCCGACCTGGGATCGACATACCAGGAGAAGACGCCCGCTATGCAGGTGGCCCCCAGGACAAACCAGAGCGCAAACGCGACTGCCGCTTTCGCATCGACGCTGTCACCGGCCACAGCACCCGACACGAGCTGCGCGCGCAAAACGATCGCGATGAGGATTCCGGCGGCGCAACTGCGTGCGAACGGTATCACAGCGGCGTGCGAACCGGCTCTGCCGAACGCCGTCGCTGCACCCGCGGAACCGGCAAGAAACGCGCCAAGAAGAGCGATAACCAGCGAAAGCAGCACTCCGTGCACGGCGATGTCCATCGTATTGGCCCGCGTAGACTCTACAGCCAATTGCCCATCCTGCCAATCGCTCTCTATACTCGCGATGTGGAACCATCGCTCGACACGATTTACCGCGATCGATGGCTGATCGCAGTGAACAAGCCGGCCGGTCTGCCGGCACAGCCCGACAGATCGGGAGACCCGAGTGCGCTGTCGCTGGTCTGCGACTCAACGACCAGCACGGTTCATCCGGTGCACCGGATCGATCGGCCGGTGAGTGGGATCCTGGTATTCGCGCTTGACGCGCGCACGGCGGGCGCGTTCGGCAGACTCCTTGCCGACGGTAGTGCCGAGCGGACCTACCTGGCGCTCGTCAGCGGACCGGTCGAGCCCCCATCGGGGGTCCTGTGCGACGGTATCGAGCACGATCGCCGGACGAACCGAAGCAGAATCTCGCCCGCCGGCGAACGCGCCGAACTCGATTATCGGGTTGTTGCCGACGGCGACAGGAACACGCTGCTACGCGTCAGTCTGCGCACCGGCCGCCACCACCAGATACGGGCACAGCTTGCGAACCGGGGATGGCACATCCGCGGCGATCTGAAGTACGGTGCGCGCCGGTCGCAACCGGGCGGCGGCATCGGTCTGCACGCGTACCGCATCGCGTTCGATCACCCGTGGACGCACGCCCGAATCGAAGTGGTCGCAGATGCTCCGGACGCTCCGGTCTGGCGGTCTCTGTGCGCTATCGCCGGTCCGATCGCGTGACCGGGTCAGGGCAACTCAGTCCGAGCCGCGGGCAAGACCACCCGGGGGACGACCGGACGAGGGGCGCTCGGCGGACAGTCGTGAGAGGCTTTCCGCGTGCGCGAGCAGTTTCTCCGCGTAGAGTGGATCGGTCGCCCATGTGCCGGTCAGACCGGTAACCGTTGGTGCGGCGCCGCGGCGGACCAGATGGAAGCGGGGGTTCACCAGTTCGGTTCGAAGTGGTTCTGTGGTCGCGTACGCCTTCAGGTGCTGCACGTGCGCAAGGACACCGGTCCGCATGTTCGAAAAGGAGAGCCCCGGTGCGGTCTCGTTGACTGCTCCGAGACCGGCGAAGTTGTACTGGCTCGCGCGGACCGATCCGCCGAAGCGAAGCGCTCCGGTTTCGTGAACCATCTGTGCGAGCGCGACGAGCATGCTCACTCCCTCCTGCGCGGTTGCCGCCGCGTACGCGCGATGCAGGAAGCGCACATAGATCGCGTCCACCGACGGGTTTCTGACCCTTATATGCTCCAGTAACGCCTCGTACGTGACGTAGTCGTCGGCGAGGATCGGCAGATCGGCACCGACCGATGCGACCGCAACGCACAGGCACGCGATCGCGATCACTCCGGTCGCGATCCGCCTGGCAGGAGCAGACAAGCCGCGGTTCATCGTTGCGATGTCTCGACGAACGCCGTGAGCGCGCGCGCGAGCATGTCGAAGTCTTGGTACGATGCGGTTTCGCGAATACTGTGCATCGCAAGAAGCGGAATCCCTACGTCGACCGTCTTTATACCTGTTCGCGCCCAGCTGAGCGGGCCGACCGTACTGCCGCTCGGCAGATCGCTGCGATTCGCGAGTCGTTGCATAGGCACCCCCGCTTCTGCGCACGCGCGCGCGAAAAGCGCGGCGGTCGTCGCGGTTGTCGCGTAGCGATACATGCCGTTGGTCTTCAGAACCGGTCCGCCGCCCAGGCGGGGAGCGTAACGGGTGTCGGACTTGTCGGCGAAACTCGGATGAATGGCGTGCGCGGCGTCGTTGCTGACGATCGTCGACCGCGCGAGCATGATTGCGCGATCCTCACGATCCGCGCCGTGAGCGGTTGCGACGCGGTCGATGATCGACCTGAGCAGGTCCGATTGGGCTCCCTCACCGGTCTGGCTGCCGATCTCCTCGTGGTTGTACAGGACCATGAGCCTTGGCCGTCCAGGTTTTGCGTCGACGATCGCGCGCAGACACGTGTAGCAACCGACCAGATTGTCCAGTCTGGGAGCGCAGCAGATCGCCCCGTCGCCCAGGTGTGCTGGCTGCGACCCATCGACCAGGTAGAGTTCCACCTCGCCTCCCTGGTCGCAACCGCATCCAGGGTTCTGCTCGGCCACGATCGTCAGGAACGATTCAACCGCGGCTTGATCCGCCGACGCCGCGTCCGCACGCAGAAGCGCTACCAGATGATCGTGCGGATTGTACTCGAACCCGTCGTTGACCTTTCGGTTGAGGTGGATCGCCAGGTTCGGGATCACCGCCTCATCGTGAAGCCGGATCAGAGAGACGGCACCGTCTTCGGAGACCGCGATCCCGGCGACCGTGAGCGGACGATCGAGCCACGTCGCGCGGATCGGACCTCCGTAGACCTCGGTGGCGAGCATCAACGCGCCATGCTTCCACGCGATAGCGCGTTCCTTGATGCGAAGCGACGGGCTGTCGGTGTGCGCGGCGAGTATCACCAACCCGTCATCGAGCGCGCCGTTTCCCGGGTCGAACGCGATCAACCCGCCCGCACCGACCGTTGTCATCCATCGGCCCTGCCACGCGCTGTCCCAGCGGCTGTCCATCGCAACGCTGCGGAAGCCCGCATCGCCGAGCCTGCGCGCCGCCTCATGCACAGCATGGTATGGCGTGAGCGCACCGGTCAGAAAAGAGTCCACGTCAGTTCGATCGATCACGGTTGATTCTCGACCTTTTCTATCGCTTCCTGGAGCGTCTGGTGGATATACTGGCGTATTCGATGGCGGGGACGATCGTCACCCTTCGTGTACTGGAAGAGGACCACGCGGATCGCAGGATCATCCGATCGGGTTCCGATGACCACGCCATCGACACCAACAAGCGTTGCCCGCAGCTTCAGCTGGATGTCCCTGAGCAGAGATTTGAAGGGCAGTTCGACTCCGCTGCGAAAACGAACCGCCATGCCGACCGAGCTTATGTCGAGTATCCGTCCAGTTACGCGTTGACCGTCGATCGTCACGTTGAAACCGGCCCGGTCGTCATCGGCGGTCCGCGCGCGGACGTAGCGCCGGCGGCCCCGCGCCTCGTTCGCGTCGAGCGCACGCAGCATGATTCGCGTGCTCTCTTCGACACCGAGCTTGAGAGCAACAAAGCCGCACTGTACTCCGATCTGCATCAGGTACCGTTCTGCAAGCGACGCATCGGCATTGTAGCTGAGCACGCCGACCTTCAGGTCACCGTACGCCTTCTGCGCAAGGAGCGATTGAACGTAGTCTTGCCACCCCTGTTCGCCAAGCACGCTGTCGATGCCGACCCAGACAATCGAGTCGTTGAACCGAGCCAAGACTCGCTTTGCCCGGTCGGGATCCTTGAGCAGGTAGACCTCATATTCGGCGGCAAGCAGCGCTTCGATGAGTTCTGCGGCGACGACACTCGGCGGGTTGAGCAGAAAGACCCGTTTTCCTGTATCGCCGGCCATTGAGCCTCCTGTTCGACGGCCTATACCCGTCGTGTCACTGCCGATACCACGACAGGAACTCTGCGAGGCCGGTCAACGCCTCGGCCAGAACTTCCTCGGTCGGCAGAAAGACGATCCGGAAGTGATCGCAGTCGTGCCAGTTGAACCCGCTTCCCTGAACGATCAGGATGCGCTTCTCGCGCAGCAGATCGAGCGCGAACTGGACGTCATTCCTGATCGAAAACCGCTTTGGGTCGAGCCGTGGGAAGAGGTAGAGCGCTCCCTTCGGGAGCGTGCAGGTCACTCCGGGAATCGCGGTGATCCTTGCGTGCGCGAAGTCACGCTGGTCGCGTAGGCGACCGCCCTTGATCACCAGATCGTTGATACTCTGGTACCCGCCGAGCGCAGTCTGTATCGCGAACTGTGCCGGCACGTTACTGCACAGGCGCATGTTCGCGAGCATATTGAGCCCTTCCTGATAGTCGCGCGCCTGCAGCTTCCTGCCCGACACGACCATCCATCCGGCTCGAAACCCGGGTGCGCGGTAGTTCTTGGACAGACCGCCGAAGCTGATGCATACGAGATCGTCGCACAGTGACGCCATCGTGGTGTGCTCAAGCCCATCGTAGAGGATCTTGTCGTAGATCTCATCGGCGAAGACGATCAACCCGTGTTCGGCCGCGATGTCGTGGATCGCGTGCAGCGTTTCGGCCGGGTAGACCGCTCCGGTCGGGTTGTTCGGGTTGATGATGACGATTCCACGCGTGCGGGGTGTGATCCTGCCTCTGATATCGTCGATGTCGGGCAACCAGTCCGACGCCTCGTCGCACACGTAGTGAACCGGTGTACCGCCGGAAAGGTTCACCGCGGCGGTCCACAGCGGATAGTCCGGCGCTGGTATCAGCATCTCGTCACCGTTGTTGAGCAGGCCCTGCATGGCCATCACGATCAGTTCGCTCACGCCATTACCGATATAGATGTCTTCGATGTCGACATCCGCAACCCGCTGCTGCTGGTAGTACTGCATCACCGCCTTGCGCGCGGAGAAGAGGCCCTTGCTGTCGCAGTACCCCTGCCCTTCGCGCAGGTTGACGATCACATCGTGGAACAGCTCGTCGGGAGCGTTGAGTCCGAACGGCGCGGTGTTGCCGATGTTCAGCTTCAGGATCTGGTATCCTTCCTCCTCAAGACGCTTCGCTTCGGAGAGAACAGGGCCGCGAATGTCATAGCAGACATCCGCCAGTTTCTTGGATTTGGGTATGCTATTCATCGTCAGTCCGCGTGGACCCATTTCTGGGCTTGCTCGATGCGCGACGCCAGGAAGAGAACCTGCAGGTTCTGTCGCTGACGTTCTAGCTCGCGCGCCATTCGCTGCGGTGAGTAGCGCTTGCGAAGTGCTTCGCGAGCGTCGGTGACCTGTCGGGCAACCGCATCATCCTGAGCCGCGAACTGAATGAGCATGTGTGCGGCTAGCGGACGCAGGATCGGATCGTTGAACTCGGTCACGACGCGCGACAGCTCGGCTCGCGCGTCGTCGAATCTCGACTGCGACATCAGTGAGAACGCGAGGCCCCACCGTACCCAGTACGGATCCTCTGCCCGCCGGTCATCGACAAGCTGACCGAAGTACCGGTGCATCCGCTCTCCGTCCTGCGACAACAGATGCGGAATCGCGAGTTCCATCGACAGTTTCGGGATCAAACCGGGTTGATTGTCGCGCAGGAACGCTTCGATCTCGGTGATCTGCTCCACGCTGCCGGAGACGACCAGAGCATTGATCAACACACGCGCGCGGTTGCGGGAGATTCTGCCGGTCGCGCGCATCCGTTGGTCCAGATACGACACGACCGCCGACCAATCCTCCAGCTCCAGGAGCGAAAAGACGCGCCAGTTCATCGCGAAATAGACGTTGAGACCCGCGAGCATCAACAGAAAGATCAGCCCGACCGGCCAGTTCTCGCTCCAGAACACGCCGGCGTAGTCCCATCCCAGGACCAGCGCGGGCATAAAGAACACCAGCAGGAAGGAGATGAGCAGAACGACGTTGAACGCGACGAATAGAACCTTGAACCGCATGCGAACTCCAGGGGCTTATTCCGGCACCGCCAGGCGATTCCTTTTGATCCCGAAATCAGATATCATCGTGATCATGAAGGCATTTCCTGTGTCTGATCTTCAAGCGGGCCGCTACTTCACCAAGGCTGTCTACCTTGACGACAAGTATATCCTTCTGACCCCCGAGACTCAACTGACCGACAGTCTGCTCGAACGGCTACGCGCATGGGAGTACGCCACCGTGCTATCCGACGGGGAGAGCGTCACGAATCCGGTACTCTCGTCCGACGACGATGGTGCATCGGTGTCGCTGTCGGTCGACCAGGACGTCAAGGAACAGACGCTGTTTCACGAGGCCGAAACCTTCTTCAACGAACTGCTCGGTTTCGTCGAACGGATCTTCACCGACTTCGTCACGAAGGGCGAGATCGCGCAGCGTCCGATCGGCGACCAGGTCAAGCGGGTCATCGATATGACGCGCAGCCACCGCCGGTACCTCCTTCGGCTTGGTGAGATGACGGTCAAGGACAAGAACTACATCGTCAACCACAGCACGAAGACAGCGGTCGTGTCGATTGCGATCGGAACGACGCTGCGACTGCCGTCGCACAAGCTCATCGAACTCGGCACCGCCGCGATGCTTCACGAGATCGGCATGATCCGGCTTCCTCCGCAGTTGTACATGTCGCAGAAGCAACTCAGCGGCAAAGAGCGGCAGGCTATCGCCGCGCACACCGTGCTCGGCTTCAAGATCCTGAAGCAGGAGTCTTTTCCGGTAAGCGTCAGCCTTGCGGTGCTCGAGTGCCGGGAGAACCACGACGGTACCGGCTACCCGCGCAAGCTCGCGGGTGACAAGATCAGCCTCTACGCGAAGATCATCCGCGTCGCGGGGAGCTTTGCCGCGATGATCAGCGAGCGCCCGTTCCGTGCGGCGCTCGAGGGGCACGCCGCCATCCTTGAGATGCTGCAACAGAGCGGAAAGCACTACGACGAGTCGGTTCTGAAAGCGCTGATCGCAAACGTTTCGCTTTACCCGATCGGCACGTACGTCCAGCTATCGAACGGCACGCGCGGCATGGTGGTTGACACCAACGTTGACAACCCTCGTGCACCCAAGGTTCGCGTGATCGCGGGGCCCCAGGGCGAACGCTACGCCGAACAGCCGGTAGTTGATACGGGAATCGATACGACGCACACCGTCGTGCGGGCGATTGCCAGCCCTGTCGCCAAGAACTGACCCAGGAACGACGATGAAGACCAACCGATCCGAGGCAATTGCCAAACGCACCTGTACCGTAGAGCTGCCCGACGCCACGGTTGTGACCGTCGCCGCCGACACGCCGCTACTCACGCTGCTTGCGCCGTTTGACCACGATTCCGACGACCCGGTCGTCGCTGCGCTGCTCAACGGCGAAGCGCTCGACTTGTCGGCTGCGTTGGAGGTTGGAGGAACGCTTGCCCCGATCAGGCTCGGCAGCGACGCCGGAATCCGCTGCTACCGGCAATCGCTGTGCTTTCTGCTTGCGCATGCCGTGATCCGGGTTGACGCGTCGCTGCGGCTGGTAGTCGGACACTCGCTCGGGAACGGCTACTACTACACGTTCGCCGATGCCCCCGCCGAACAGAGCATCCTTGACCGGGTTGCGGCCGAGATGGAGTCGATCGTGAGTGCGGATCGTCAGATCACGCGAACAATTCTCTCGCATCGCGACGCGGTGCACTACTTCTCGGCTCACGGGATGGATGAAACCGTTTCGCTGCTTCGGCACCGTAACGATCCACGCGTCTGCGTGCACTCGTGCGACGGGTTTCTCGACGTGTCGCACGGCCCCCTCGTACCCCGTACAGGGTTTCTGTCGCGGTTCGCTCTCCAGAAGCTCGATACCGGGTTCGTGCTTCGCTACCCGCCGCACGCGACTCCGCACGAGCTCGGGGAGTACCGGCACAGCCCGGTGCTCTATGCGACCTACCAGGAGTACAAGGAGTGGGGACGTATCCTTGGTGTGACCTCGGCGGGCCGCCTGAACCAGACGGTTGTCGACGGTACCGTCTCGTCGTTCGTGCGGGTCAACGAAGCGCTGCACGAGAAGAAGATCGCCGATATTGCAGCGCAGATCCGCAACAAGTCTGATTGTGTTCGGGTGGTGCTCATCGCGGGCCCGTCGAGCTCGGGGAAGACCACGTTCACGAAGAAGCTCGCGCTCCAGCTCAGCGCGCAGGGACTCAGGCCGATTCTGCTGTCGGTCGACAACTACTTCGTCGACCGTGACCGGACACCGCGTGACGATGATGGCGAGTACGACTTCGAGTCGCTGCGCGCGATCGACGTCGACCTGCTGAACGAACACCTGATCGACATACTCGCGGGTCGGAAGACCGATATTCCGCGGTACGATTTCAAGAGCGGCAGTCGCACCTTCCGTGGTGATTCGATCACGCTCTGCGACACCGGCGTGCTCCTGGTCGAGGGTATCCACTGTCTGAACGACGCGTTGACCGAGCGAATCCCGCGCGAGCAGAAGTTCAAGGTCTACATATCCGCGCTCACGCAGCTCAATCTCGACGATCGCAACCGTATTTCAACGACCGATAACCGGTTGATTCGCCGCATGGTAAGAGATCACCAGTTTCGCGGTCACTCGGCGGAGACGACGCTCCTCATGTGGCCGAGCGTACGGCGAGGAGAACGGCGCAGTATCTTCCCGTTCCAGGACACCGCGGACGTCGCGTTCAACTCGGCGCTCGACTACGAGCTCGGTGTACTGCGGACGCACGCCGAGCCTCTGCTGCGCCGGGTCATCCCCGACAGCGCGGCGTACCCGGAGGCGCGGAGAGTGATAGCGTTTCTTGACAACTTCACGAATATCCCGGACAAGTACGTCCCGGAGTACTCAATCCTCCGCGAGTTCATCGGCGACAGCGGATTCCACTACTGACGGATCGAGTTCGCCGGGCGACCAGGACAGCGGTTCGCGTGCGATCTGCTCGGTGATTGCCCGTATGAACTCGGCGCGCGGAATCTCCCGTCCGCCCAACCGCGAAACGTGCGGTGTATAGACCTGCGCGTCGATCAGCGCGCAGCCCGACCGCCGCAGGTGGCCCGCAAGTACGGTGAAAGCTGTTTTTGACGCGTTCGACTCGTTGCTGAACATGCTTTCGCCGAAAAACATCCGCCCCAGGCCAACTCCATAGATGCCGCCGACGAGCCGATCTTCGAGCCAGCTCTCACAGCTGTGCGCGTACCCGAGTTCGTGCAGTGTCGTGTACGCACCGATCATGTCGTCGGTGATCCATGTGCCGCGTTGACCGGTCCGTGGGGCGGCCGCGCACGAGCGGATCACCTCACCGAACGCCGTGTCGATTGTCACGCGGAATCGTCGCTGTCGGACGACGCGGCGCGTCGTTCGCGACACATGAAGCTCGCTGAGGAACACGACGAAACGTGGATCCGGTGACCACCAGAGTACCGGATCGCCGTCGCTGAACCACGGGAACACGCCCTGCCGATACGCCGAAAGCAGCATGCCCGGCGACAGATTGCCGCCTACAGCGAGTACGCCGTCGGCATTTGCGGTGCGTACGTCGGGGAAATCGAACGCGTCCGACGGGCCAAGCCATGGAAACGAGGCTACTGGTCGGCTCCTTCGTCCACCGGCTCGTCCTGCGTTCGTCGTGCGCTTCCCGGCGTGACGATGACCTCGTCGGCTAG
>SKVA01000288.1 GCA_007129695.1 Spirochaetaceae bacterium
TCGGTATCGGGCTCACCGTCGAGCCGGTTCATCAGCACCGTGACCGCGGTCGACCCCATCCCCGCCGCGGGCAGCGCGACCGTCGTCAGCGGCGGGTTCACGAAGCGAGACACATAGTCGTCGTCGTACCCGACGAGCGACACGTCGACTGGGACGGCGAGCCCGGCTTCGTGGATCGCGTCGAGCGCGCCGTACGCGATCACGTCGTTCCCGGCAAACACCCCGGTCGGCGGGTCGGGAAGCTCCAGCAGGCGCAGCATCGCCTCGTACCCCGATTGCGCCGAAAAATCGCCAGTCAGCAGGTAATCGTCGTGCACGGTGATCCCTGCGCGCCCCAGGCACGCGCGGTACCCGGCGATTCGCTGCCGGGCCGCAGCGTAGACCGGCTGCGCGTGCGTGATCATCGCTATCTTCCTGTGTCCGTGCTCGACCAGTTGCGACACCGCCTGCTCGGCCGCGCCCTGCCCATCCACGTAGACCTGGTCGATCGCGATGTCGGGCAGGTAGTCCATCGCGACTGCCGGAAGTCCCGCCCTGACCACCGCGTCAATCCCCGGATCGTCGTCGTGCGCGTTGATGAGTACGATCCCGTCGAGTCCGAGCCGCTCGGCTATCCCGACGTAGTTTGCGTCCTTGAGTCCAATCGGCTGGATGACCAGCTGCAGCCGGGCCCGGTTCACCGCGAGCGTCATACCCTCGACGACGCGCATTATGAACGCGTCGGTATACACGAACTGCGAGTGGCAGATCAGCAGGCCGATCGACCGGCGACGGCTGAGCGCGAGCGTGCGCGCCGCCTCATTCGGGCTATAGCCGAGCTGAGCCGCGGCCGCAAGGACCCGCTGACGCGTCGCTTCGGCGATGTTCTTGCCTGGAGTGTTGTTGATCACGAACGACACGGTGGTCCGCGACACCCCGGCGAGTTGAGCTACATCGGCTGCCGACGCTTTCTTCTTTCCCATTGGTTCCTTGTCGCGGCCGCGTCCTCATCCTTTGACCGATCCCGCCATCATACCGCGCACGAAGTACCGCTGGAGCGAGAAGAAGATGATCAGCGGAACGACCATAGTCACGAACGCACCGGCGGTCAAGACGTGCCACGTCTGACCGCGGCTGCCGACGAGCTCGGCCAGGCGCGTCGTCACGATCGGCCGACGCGTCCCGAAGAAGACCAGCGCGACAAGCAGGTCGTTCCATACCCAGAGAAACTGGAAGATAGAGAACGACGCGATCGCGGGGATCGACAGCGGCAGGACCAGGCGCGTGAACATCATCCACGGCGTCGCGCCGTCGGCGTGCGCCGACTCAAGGATCGACTTGGGTATGCTCGAGATATACCCGTAGAGCATGTACGTCGCGAGCGGCAGCCCGAAGCCGGTATGCGCGAGCCACATTCCCAGATACGTTCCGTTGATCCCGTGGCGCGTGTAGACGCGAAGAACCGGTATCAACGCCATCTGCAGCGGGACGATCAGCAGACCAACGATGATCACGAAGACGATCTTACGCCCGGGGAAGACCATCCACGCGATCGCGTACGCGGCGAACGCCGCGATCGTTATCGGAATCACCGTCGACGGGATCGTGATCAGCAGGCTGTTGAAGAACGCACTCGCCATCTGATCGGCGAACAGCACCCGCTGGTAGTTTGCGAGCGTCCACTGCGACCATTCGGTGAACCGGGCGAGCCCGTCCCACCACCCCGTGTTTGCTATCGCCTGCGGCGTGCGAAACGAACTGACAAGCAGTCCGACCGTCGGTACGGTCCAGATCACGACGATCGCGATGATGAACAATCGCGCCGGGATCCCGGCGATGAGCGCGCGGGTACGGTTCTCACCGGCAACCCCGCTCGGCTTGACTTGTGGTTTCTGTACGGTAGTATCGCTCATCTTCAGTCTCCCGACTTCCGCATGCCGCGGACGTTTCGAACCAGAAGCGGGATCACGACCACGAAAAGGATCACCGCGAGCGCGCTCCCGCGACCGAAGTTGCGCTGAACGAACGCCTCCTGGTACATCCGCAGCGCGATTATGTTCGTACCGAACTGACCGCTGGTCATCACGTACGCGACGTCGAAAATCTTCAGCACCAGGAACACGATCGTCGTGAGTACCGTGAGAATCGTCCCCTGGATGTACGGAATCGTCACGTTGAAGAAGCTCCTGACCTCGCCGGCTCCGTCGATTCTGGCAGCGTCGAGCAGGTCCTTCGGCACGCCCTTGACCGCGGCGCTCAGGATCACCATCGCAAACCCGGTCTGCAGCCAGATCATGATGAAGATCAGCAGGAAGTTGTTCCACGGACGGATCGTCAGCCACGCGACCGGATCGTTGCCGAGCGCCGTGTGAATTGCGTTCAGTACACCGATCTGCGGGGTTCCCGCGGGTTGGAACGCGTAGACGAACCGCCAGATGACGCTCGCCCCGACGAAGGAGATCGCCATCGGAAGGAAGATCAACGACTTCAGAATCTTTTCGGTGAGTGGTGCGAACCGGTCGACGATCACCGCGACCAGCAGGCCCAGCGCGGTCGCGAACGTCGGCGCGAGCAGCACCCAGAGAAAGGTGTTACGTAACACGACCAGGAACGCCTCGTTCGTGAAGATGAACCGGTAGTTCTCAAGGCCGATGAACTCGTTGCCGAACCGGTCCATGAAGCTCAGTCCAACCGTGTTGACCGCGGGCCACACGATGTAGAACCCGAGCGCGGCGACCGCGGGCAGCACGAACACGTACGGGAGGATCTTGTCGCGGATCGCGGGGTGAAAGAGCTCCGCGATCACGTTGAACGAGTAGAAGAGCGCCCAGATTCCGCCGACGCCTACTACAAGAGCAACGACCGCGGTCAGGAGTCCGGCCGTCCGAACGTCCCGGAGAAAGACGAAACCACCTCCGATCAGGGCAACCGTCGCGACCAGAATCACGATTGCGACGACTGCCTTCATCGCGGGTCTGTCGAAGAACCCAGATTGCTCGACTGCACTGCTCATCGTTCACCTCGGCCCTGATCGGGCTATAGAAGGACGGTGGCCGCTCAGACGCGGCCACCGTCATCGAATCCGCGTGGATTACCGGGGCCAGCTCGCGTCGATCGCGGGCAGCACGTCATCCAGGCTGTCTCCGCTGACGAAGTCGACCATGCCGGTCCAGAACGAGCCGGTGCCTACCGCGCCCGGCATCAGGTCCGATGCGTCAAAGCGCA
>SKVA01000271.1 GCA_007129695.1 Spirochaetaceae bacterium
CGAGACCTACTCGTCTGGAAAGGATGAGATCGCACGCGGGATAGAGGCCGGTGTTTTCTACCGTGAGGATGATGGGTCGGTTTGGGTCGATCTGGAGCCGATCGGGCTCGACCGGAAGATCCTGCTTCGGGGCGACGGCACCTCGGTTTATCTGACGCAAGACATCGGGACGGTGATCGCACGGTACAAAGATTCACCGTTCGACCGGATGATCTACGTCGTTGGAAGCGAGCAGATCTACCATTTCCGCGTGCTTTTCTACGTGCTCGAACTCCTCGGTTACGAGTGGGCCGGGGATCTCTTCCACCTTGCGTACGGAATGGTCAACCTGCCGGAAGGAAAGATGAAAAGCCGCGAGGGGACCGTCGTTGACGCCGACGACCTGATCGCTGAGCTGACAGGGCTTGCCGCGGCCGAGATCCGCGCGAAGGAGCGCGAGTCCGCAGTAGAGGACGTCGACGCGACCGCACGCAAGATCGCGATTGGCGCGCTTCACTACTATCTCCTCCAGGTCGGAGCGAACAAGGACATGATCTTCAACCCGCGCGAGTCATTGTCGTTCACCGGAAACACCGGACCGTATCTGCAGTACATGTGCGCGCGTGTCAACAGCATGATCCGCAAAGCGGCCGATCGCCAGGTGGAACTCGAAACCGATATCGACTACGGGGTGCTCGATACGCCCGAGGAGTGGGAACTCGTGAAGCTGGTCGCCCGCTATCCGGCTACCGTCGAAGCGGCCGGCCGCGACTACGCACCGGGCCTGCTTGCCGGCTACCTGTACGACGTTGCGAAGGCGTTCAGCCAATACTACCACGATGTCCCGATCGTAACCGCACCGTCGGCCTCTGTGCGGACGGCCAGACTCGCGCTCAGTCGCGCGGTGCTCCAGGTGCTCAGGAACGGTCTCGATCTCCTGAATATTCCGTATCTGGACGCGATGTAATGGGTCAATTTGACCTATAGAGATACGATTATGTAGGATTATCCGAAGAGGTACCTACCGTAGTGTAGTTAACGCTTGACCATCGCACGAATCCGGTGTATCTATAGAGGGCTATGCTCGATATTTATGCATCACCAGCGGAAGAGTATGCTTCGGATCGTGCCGGTGCTCCTGCTCCCGATCGTACTCCACGGCCCAATCCGCGCCGACGCCCGGCCAGAACGGGGCTCTACGATCCCCGGTTTGAGCACGACGCGTGCGGAGTCGGCTTTGTCGCGCACATCAAGGGCGTGCGAAGCAGGCTGATCGTCGATTCGGCGCGTGACATTCTGATGCGCATGACGCACCGTGGAGCGGTCGGTAGTGAGAAGAATTCGGGCGATGGTGCAGGAATCCTCACGACGTTGCCGCAGGATTTCCTCGAGCGCGTGACCCGGGAGATGGGCATCGACTTGCCTCCGCGCGGTCTTTACTCGGCGGGTATCGTGTTCCTTCCACGCGATGATGGGCATCGACGCGAGTGCATCGAAGCGGTCGGACGGATCGTGGAGGAGGAAGGCCAGATCCTGCTCGGTTGGCGTGAGGTGGAGCGGGACAACTCCATGATCGGGCCGTCCGCGCTCGCGAGTGAGCCGGCGATGCGCCAGCTGATCGTCGGCGCCGGCGACGGCTATTCGTCCGACGCGTTCGAGCGAAAGCTGTACGTGATCCGCAAGCGCGCAACGCACCAGCTGCGCGCGAGCGCGTTCGACCCCGACGAAGCGTTCTACGTGTGCAGTCTGTCGGTTCGAGTGATCGTCTACAAGGGCATGCTGATGCCCGAGCAACTTTTCGACTACTTCGCCGATCTCAACGCGCCCGACTTCACGAGCCACCTTGCGATGGTGCATTCGCGATTCAGTACGAACACGTTCCCGAGCTGGGACCGGGCGCAACCGGCTCGATTCATGAGCCACAACGGCGAAATCAACACGCTGCGCGGAAATGTCAACAAGATGGCTGCTCGCGAGGGAACGCTCTCGTCGCCCTGGTTCGGCGATGATCTCCGGAAGGTCTTTCCGATTATCGAGCCCGATCAGTCGGACTCTGGAACCTTCGACAACGTGCTGGAGATGCTGCTGTTGTCGGGCCGCGAGCTTCCCGAAGCGATGATGATGATGGTCCCCGAGGCGTGGGAGGGTCATCGGCACATGCCCGACATCGGGAGCGCGATGTACGAGTTCATGAGCACTCAGATGGAGCCGTGGGACGGGCCGGCTTCGATCGTGTTCACCGATGGCCGCGTGATCGGTGCGGTTCTCGATCGCAACGGCCTGCGGCCGAGCCGCTACTACGTGACCGACGACGACATCGTCGTGATGGCGAGCGAAGCCGGCGTACTCGATATCCCGCCGGAGAAGGTGGTCTCGAAGGACCGGCTGAAGCCCGGCAGAATGTTCCTGGTCGACTTCAAGGAGGGGCGGATCGTCGATGACGCCGAGCTCAAGAACGGAATCGCGGCACGCTACCCCTACCGGAAGTGGCTCGACGAGCAACGCATCACACTCTCAGATCTGCCGGCGCCGAAGCGCGTGCACGGTCGTGACGACGCGACGCTGATACCGCGGCTGCGGATGTTCGGGTACACGGTCGAGCATCTTGAGCTCATCCTCCGGCCGATGGCCGAACAGGCGAAGGAACCGCTCGGGAGCATGGGCAACGACACGCCTCTCGCGTGTCTGAGCGATCAGCCCCGATTGCTGTACGACTACTTCAAGCAGCTCTTTGCGCAGGTGACGAATCCACCGATCGACAGCATCAGAGAAGATCTGATCATGAGTCTATCCTCGTACATCGGTCCGGAGCAGAATCTGCTGACGGTCGGCGAGGCGCACGCGCACCGACTTCAGCTTTCGCAGCCGCTGCTGACAAACCGTGAGCTTGCGCAACTGAGGGAACTCGGTGAGCACGATCATCGCGGGTGGCGCAGTCGAGTCGTCGACATCACGTATCCGTTCGAGACTGGCGAACAGGGGATGCGCCACGCGCTGCGCCGGATATCTGATGAGGTTGAGAGCGCGATCAGCGATGGGTACAGCATCGCAATCCTCTCCGACCGCCTCGCAGGATCCGACCGGGTCGCGCTGTCGGCGCTGCTCGCGATGGGTGCGGTCCATCACCACCTGGTCAGGAACCACAAGCGGACTCAGATCGGAGTGATCGTCGAGAGCGGCGAACCGCGCGAGGTACACCACTTCTGTACGCTCGTCGGTTA
>SKVA01000306.1 GCA_007129695.1 Spirochaetaceae bacterium
CAACACCGCAGGCCTACCGCCATCTGGGCATGGAGCGTCCGAGTGACGAGAACGGACTTCTCTTTTGACCTGCCCGACGAGCTGATCGCTCAGCACCCGAGCGAGCGACGCGGAGAGTCGCGCCTGCTCGTGATGAACCGTGCGGCGGGGACTCTTGTGCACGAACGCGTCGATCTACTCCCCGAACTCCTTCCGCGGCTTTTCCCCGACGGCGTCGTGATGGTCTTCAACACCAGCCGCGTCCGCAAGGCGCGGCTCTACGGGCTGACGAGCGACGGCACGCGGCGAGAGTTCCTGCTCCTGTCCCCGACGGCCGATGCAGAGGACGCGAGCCGTTGGAGCGCGCTCGCGCGGACCCGGCGACTGCGCAGCGGCAGCAGCTACGCGTTCGACGGCGGAGTCTCCGCGATCGTCGAATCGGTCGATCGGGGGATCGCCGTGCTCCGGTTCGACCGCGAGATCTCCGAGGCGTACTTCGACGCGCACGGGCACGTACCGCTCCCGCCGTACATCGACCGTGCCGACGCCCCCGACGACGAGGAGCGCTACCAGACCGTCTATGCGAAGGAGCCGGGGTCGGTCGCCGCGCCGACCGCGGGGCTGCACTTCACCGACGGCATCCTCGACCGCCTGAAGGCGGTGGCCGACTTCGAATGGGTGAAGCTCCACGTCGGAACCGGCACCTTCCTGCCGGTCCGCGTCGAGCGGATCGAAGAACACACGATGCACGCCGAGGAGTGCGAGCTCGACGCCGACACCGCAGAACGGCTCAACCGGGCCCGTGCCGACGGGAAACGGCTGCTCGCAGTCGGCACGACGACCGTGCGGACGCTCGAGACCGCGTGGAACAGCGAGACCGGTCGCCTTGCCGCGTTTCGCGGTACGACCGACCTGTTCATCACGCCCGGTTACCGGTACAACGCGGTCGACGCGCTGTTCACGAACTTCCACACGCCCGAATCGACGCTGCTGATGCTCGTCTGCGCGTTCGCGGGTACCGACGCGGTGCTATCGGCGTACCGACACGCGGTCGCCGGTCGCTACCGCTTCTTTTCGTACGGAGATGCGATGCTGATCTCGTAGGCGGGTCAGTACGTGGACGCGTCCATCCGCTCGAACTCGGCTCGAACGCGTTCGAGTCGGGCGGCGTGACGGTCGATGATCGCGCCGTAGTCCAGGTCACCGGCCTGGATCCGGAAGCTCTGATCCTCCCAATACTGAACCGCCTCCAGGTGGAGCCAGCGCGTTCGCGCGGCTTCATCGCTCCAGCGGCGAGCTTCATCCCAGTAGTAGCGGGCGATCTCGAAGAGGTTTTCGGCGCGCTCGAGGCTCTCCAGGTTCTGATCACGCCAGGGGTAGTTGTAGAAGCGGGCGTCGAACTTCATGTAACCCGCCGCCCAGCCGAGATACTGGTCGACGAAGTGGAGATTCAAGTGCATGCGGAACAGATTGCGGTAGAGCTCCCACTCGCGCTCGTTGGAGATCCGCGCGATCGCGTAGAGCGGGTTCGCGAAGTCGGCTCGCATCGCGAGCTCGAGCCAGCGGATATTCTCCGCGTAGTCCTCAGGATACCGGTAGAGCTGATGGTGGAGGAGCGGGTAGATCTGCTCCTTGTAGATGAGCCGGTACGAAAACGCCGGCGACCCAAGCATCACGAGCAGCGCAACCACGCCAATCGTGCGTCGATAGCCTCTCATACTCACAGTATCGACGCGTCGGCAACCGCCTCCCAGACCTTTTCGGCGAGCGCGTGCTGCTCTTCGGTTCCGTCGAACATCACGACCCGGGTCTCGCGACCGGCTATCTCCATTTCGCGCAGGTAGTTCGCGCGCACCGCGTGCTGGAACTCGATACGCTCGTAGATCTCGCGGCTCGTGCGCCCGGCGAGCCGGGCGTCGGCCGCCTCGGGCGAGAGATCGAGAAACACGACGAGCGCGGGAGATTCGAAACGGGCGTTGAGCGCACGCACGAAGTCGACGTCGGTCTCGGCCCCCTGATACACGAGCGAGCTGTACCTGTAGCGGTCGCAGATCACGATGTAGCCGTCGTCAAGGTGTTGCCTGATCCCGTCTGCGCCGTTGAGGTGCGCGCTGCGATCGGTCGCGAACAGATGCGCGATCGTATCCGGATCTGCCGGAATCTCTCCCGACAGCACGCGACGGCACAGAATGCCGATCGGTCCGGTTGTCGGCTCGCTCGTCAGCCACGATCGACGCCCGCTGCGCCTCAGTCGATCGTCGAGTAGAACGCTCTGCGTCGTCGTGCCCGCTCCGTCGAGACCTTCGAACACGATGAAGCGGGGCAGCGGACTCGCACCCCCGTCGATGCTCACCTTTGGTTCCTTCATACCGATGTGGTACATTATAGTCGGGAGAGGCAACGATCAAGGTGGTGATTCTCACTTGAAAAGGGCGGGGTTTCGTATTGCCTTCCAGACGGTCGCGGTTCTCCTTCTGCTGGCAACCGCGCTGTTCGTCCTCGGTCCCGTTCGCGTCGCGATCACGCGCCAGATAGACGACATCCGAGACGAGGCGATCGCCAGGCTCGAACAGGTCGTCGGCCGACGGGTGTCGTTCGCCTCGGTATCGCCGTCGATCCTCAACTTCCTGAGCATTCGCGACCTGGTCATCCACGGTCGCGCCGGCGAACCCGAAGACCTGTTGCGCATCGACCGGCTTCGCGTCTACTACAGGCCGCTTCGGATGATCCGCCGGGAGTTCGCGGACGCGTTTACCGAAATCCGCGTCGAAAACACAACGATCGTGATCGATTCCGACACCTTCGACGACCTCGAAGCGATCGTGCGGACGATGATCGGTGGGGAACGCGCCGACGAATCGGATCGACCGGGGCTGCCCGATGCGATCGTCGTCAGCGGACGCAACCTGTCGATTCACGTTCATAACGGCTTCGGCCGGCTCGCGGTCACCAACGGCTTCTTCCGCGCCGCACTGAACGGAACGCTCGTCGAGCTCACCGCGAGCGGGATCGTCAGCCTTGCAGATTCGGTGGCGACAGCGCTCCTGACCGATCTGTCTGGCCGGATCGAGCTCGAGGGATCGGTCGACGTCGACGGCGACACCGTCGTCCAGGTCACCCTCACCGATCTGTCGAGCAACCTCGCATCGATAGGCCGGCAGGTGATCTACGTCCGCCGGAGCGCCGGCGTTCTGGAAGCTCGTAACGTGCAGAGCC
>SKVA01000464.1 GCA_007129695.1 Spirochaetaceae bacterium
CGTCGGCGCTCGGGCGCATCCCGGCGGAGATGGCCGCGAGCGTCGGGACGGGCCTCCGGATCGACCCCGGCGTGATCGTGCTTCGACTCGACGTCGGTGTCCCGGTCCGAAAGCCGTGGCGCGCCCCCGGTGATCGGTGGGCCGTCGACTGGGCGCTTGCCGACGCCGACTGGCGTCGCGAGAACGTGATCGTGCATCTGGCGATCGGCTATCCGTTCTGATACCATGTCTCAACGGAGGGCGCGGTGGCGACTACCTGGGATACGAAGCGGACGGCGGTCGTCACCGGCGGCGCGCGGGGGATCGGGCGGGCGATCGCCGTGGCACTCGCGCGGGCGGGCGCGTCGGTTGTCGTGATCGATCGTGACGAGGGCGCGTGCGTCGAGCTCGCCCGCGAGCTTGGTCCGGCGGCGGGGTACCGCGCGGCCGACATGTCGAGCGTCGCGGACATCGAGCGCGCGATCGAATCGGCTGCGGCCATGTTCGGAAGCATCGACATCCTTGTGAACAACGTTGGCATCCTCAGCACGACCGCGCTCGCGGACCTCTCTGAGGAGGAGTGGGACCTGGTGATGAGCGTGAACCTCAAAAGCGCGGCGTTCGCGACGAAGTACGCGGTGCCGTACATGGAGCGACGCGGCTGGGGTCGGGTCGTGAACATCGCGTCGATGGCAGGACGGATGGGCGGGGTGAGCACCGGGTGCGCGTACTCGGCGTCGAAGGCGGCGCTTCTGGGCCTGACCAAGTGCCTCGCGCTCAGGCTCGCGTCGGCCAACATAACCGTCAACGCGATCGCGCCCGGACCGACGAACACCGATCTCTTCGCGGGCTTCACCCCCGAGCAGATCAGGAACTTCGAGCGTACGATTCCGCTCGGCCGCATCGGCCGGCCCGAAGAAATCGCCGACACGGTCGTGTTTCTCGCGTCGGACTCGGCCTCGTTCATGACCGGAGCGACGATCGACGTGAACGGCGGCCTGTACACCGGGTCGTGATGAACTGGAGGACCGAATGCACGAGTACCTGAGCTGGATGGCCGCGAACACCCCCACGAAGTGGTGTAACGACTCCGCGGATCCGGGAGATCTGCACCGAGCGCTCGACGCGGGTGCGGTGGGCTGCACGACCAACCCGCCGCTCTCGTATCTGGCGCACACTGCGTCACCCGACGCGTTCGCCGCCGAGCGCGCCGCACTCACCGCCGCCGGTGACGAGCGCGTTGCCGAGCTCATCGGAATCGTGGTTCGCCCGATCGCGCGGGTTCTCACGCCGGTGTACGAACGCAGCGCCGGCGAGCAGGGCTATGTCCGGGCGCAGGTGCAGCCCGGCCTTGCCGACGACGCGGATGCGATGGTCGCGATGGGGCGGCTCTTTGCGTCGTGGGCGCCGAACGTCATGGTCAAGATCCCCGGCACCGCCGCCGGGTTGGTCGCGCTCGAAGAGCTCGCCGCCGCGGGCATCCCGACGACGCCAACGGTGAACACCACGATCTCTCAGATCGTCGCCGTCGCCGAGGCGAACGAGCGGGGAATCGCGCGCGCCCGCGCGGCCGGGATCACCCCGGCGCGGTCGACCGCGGCGATCGTGCTCGGCCGGCTGCAGGATTACCTGGCCGCGGTCAACACCGAGCGCAACGCCGGAGTCTCGGTCGCCGACCTCGAGAGCGCGTGCCTCGCGCTCGTGAAGCGCGCGTACCGGATCTTTCGCGACCGGGGCTACGCGCAGGCGCTCATGCCCGCGGCGTTCCGGTGCGCGCGGCAGGTCAGCGAGCTCGTCGGCTCCGACGTCGTGATGACGATTCACCCGAGCATCCAGGAGATCGTCGCCAAGGCCGATTCGGCCGGGGCCATCGAGCGCGACCCCGATGCGATCGAAGATGAGATCGACCACGACGCGGTCGCACGCGTACTCTCCGCGCTACCCGAGTTTGCGCACGCCTACGAGCCCGACGCGCTCGAACCCGCGCGCTTCGGAAGCTACGGTGCCACCGCGATGACGCTCGCGAGCTTCGACGCGACCGGTTGGCAGAAACTGCGGACGCTGTAGGGGCGTCTTCACAACATGGGGGGCGGCATGCGGCAGGTCCGATTCGGCGTAACGGTTTCCGAGGAGCCCTTGGGCGAGAGGGCGCCGGTCCTCTTCCAGGGCGGGATCGAGCGCGCGCTTGCGCGCGTCGCAGCGGTAGGCTACGACGCGGTCGAGCTCCACATCCGAAACCCGGGGTCGCTCAACGCCGCCGCCATTGCCGCCGCGGCCGGCGACACCGGCCTCATCGTCGACGCGATCGGGACCGGTCTCGAGTACACCATGAACGGCTACAGCCTCACCTCCGACGATCCGCATCTGGTGCGGGCGATGAGCGACCGGCTGCGCGAACACATCGATCTGGCCGCCGCGCTCGCGCGTGGCGACGCCGCCCCGGTCGTCTTCGTCGGCCTGTGCCGAGGGACCGCGCCCGCGTACGCGCTGCGCGAAGAGTACCTCGACCGGTTCTACCGGGCGCTCGTTCCGATCGTCGAGCACGCGGTTTCCGCCCGGGTCAAACTCGTCCTCGAGCCGGTCGCGTTCTACTTCTGCAATCTGCTCAACACCACCGCCGAGACCCTCGAGTTCCTCACGCGGCCCGGGCTCGGGCCGGCCGATCTGCTCCTTGATACGCACCACATGCACATCGAGGACCCCGACGTCGGCGACGCGTTCCGAGCGTCCGCCGGCAGGGTGTCGTACATCCACGTCTCCGACAGCAACCGGCAGAGCCTCGGCAGCGGCAGCATCGACTTCGCCGCCGTGGCCGCCGCGGTCGCCGGGATCGGCTACCACGGCACCGTGTCGGTCGAAGTCCTCCCGTACCCCGACGGCCCCACCGCCGCGACGCGCTCGCTCGCCGAACTGCGGCGCGTGTTCACCCCCGCGCAGCGCGCCCCCGCATGACATTCGTCACCCCGAACTCCTGACACATTTCACGGTATCAATGCCGACCGGTCGGCGCTATCCTCGAGTCATCAGAAGAGGGGGTGCCGGATGGTGGTACGCACGACAGGAGTGGTGAAACGGTACAAGGAGGTCGTCGCGGTCGACAACGTCGACCTCACGATCGACGACGGCGAGATCCTGGGGCTGCTCGGTCCGAACGGAGCGGGGAAGACGACGGCGATCAACGGGATCATCGGGCTCACCGAGTTCGACTCGGGCGA
>SKVA01000100.1 GCA_007129695.1 Spirochaetaceae bacterium
CCCTGGTGCGCGATCAGGCTGTTCCCGCTGCTGAACGACGCGACGAGCATGTAGTAGAACGGATAGGCGGTCACGAGCGCGATCACCCCGAGCATCAGGTAGTTCCAGACGTCGAATCTGAAGGCTCTACCGATCCGGTTTGGCGCGATGGTTACCACAGGCTTGTCTCCGACACGCGTCTGCTTACCGCGTTGGTCCCGACGATGATGAACGCGTTCACGACCGAGTTGAGCAGCCCGACAGCCGTCGAGTAACTCCAGTTGAGGTCGATCAGACCCCTGCGGTAGACGAAGGTCATGATCACATCCGCGCGCTCGTAGATGAGCGGGTTGTACAGGAGGATGATCTTCTCATGGCCCACCGACAGCAGGGTTCCGGTCCGCAGGATGAACAGAACGGTTATCGTCGGGATGAGCGACGGCAGCGTGATCGCGAAGAGCTGCTTGAACCGCCCCGCACCGTCGATTTCAGCCGCCTCATAGAGGTTCGGATCGATTGTCGACAAGGCCGACAGGTAGATTATCGATCCCCACCCGACCGTCTGCCACACCTCCGACGCGACGTAGATGGGAACGAACAGGCGTGCCTGCTGCAACAGCGGAGTCCGAATGCCCCCGAACGCTACGATGATGTCGTTGAACAGCCCCTGCATCGAACTGAACTGAACGATGAGCCCTGAGACCACGACCAGCGACACGAAGTGGGGCAGGTACGTGATACTCTGGATCGTGCGCTTGAACGCGGTCACGCGCACTTCGTTCAGCATCAGCGCCAGAATGATCGGCGCGGGGAAGCCGACGATCAACGTCGACAGACTGATCGTAACGGTATTGCGAAGTACCCGCCAGAAGTTGGTCGACGACAGGAACTGTCCGAAATAGGAGAGCCCGACCCAAGGACTGTCGATGATGCCGCGCGCCGGCGAGAAGCGCTTGAACGCGACGACGTTGCCCATCAGTGGGACGTAGTGGAAGACGATGTAGTAGACCAGAAACGGCAGAAGCATGAGATACAGCACGCGATCGTTCGCGATCCGCCGCATCTTGCGCGAGTCGAGCAACCGCAATACCGATTGCCGAGGGGCGGAGGCCGTAGCCTCCGCCCGCCGAGTGAGTGCCACCGGGATCCTACCTCATCCTGGCGTCGTACGCCGCCTGCATGTGAGCGAGCGCGGTCTGGAAGCCCATCCGGTCGAGCTCGTTCAGGTACGCCTGGAACTGGCTCAAGGGTCGCGCGCCGGTGATGAACCTGAGAATGTTCTCTTCGGCGTGAGTCTCGACTTCGCTCCAGATTGCGCCAAACTCGTCGGCCTCCTGCGGAAGCGGACTCAGGCCCACGACCAGATGGTCGGCCGCATTGGTCTGCATCCACTTCGCGACTGCGTTGGCCTGCTGCTCCTGCGTCAGGAGATACTGGAGCGCGTAGCGCCCATCCTGGACAGCCGATCCACCGGCGGATATTCCCGTGTACATCCCCATCGCCGCTGCCATGCTCCACCCGTCGGGGTTGTTCGTGATCAGGTCGGTGTACGTGGGAAATCCGTCGACCATCCGGTAGCTCACGCCTTCGATACCGAAGTTGATGAGCATGTGGCCCTCTTCACCGTACGCGAAGTCCAGGAAGCGCGCGGCAGCCTCTACGTTTGCTGCTCTGGTGGAGATCGCGCTGAACCTGGGAACCACCATGCCCGAGCGCTGGCCGTAGAACGGAACCTCACCGCGGTTGAGAACCGGGTACTTTGCCCCGACCAGATCGAAGGCGGGGTCGCGATCGGCCATCGTGTTCAGGTAGAGGCCCATGCTGCTTCCGGTGAACCCGATGAACGCACCAACGTTGTTGTTGTAGACCTTGTTGTCAAAGACACCGCGGTCGTTCGTGAAGAACTCGGGGTCGATGAGCCCCGCGTCGTACCACGAGTTTGCCAGTCTGAGAAAGTCGCCGAGCTCGGGTTGCCCGAACCCATGCTTGATGACGCCGTCGACGACGTGCCACTCCGCGACGACGCCGTACGCGGACGCGAATGAGCTTTCGCCAAACACGTTCCGGCCGCCGAAGATCGGACCCGTGCCCGACAGCGCTGCGACACCGTACTCGTCGCGGAACGCGGTCAGGACGCGCGTCCAGTCGTCGATCGTCTCCGGCACGTCGAGTCCCAGGTTGTCGAGCCAGTCCGCGCGAAGCTGCGGGCCGACGAACACGAGGGTCTCATCGTCGAAGCGGAGCATCGGGAAGCCGAAAAAGTCGCCGTCGCCGGTCTGCATCGCGTAGACGTTACCCGGATCGATCGCGCGCATCTCTGCGATCCGCGCCGACATGTTCGGCGCGTACGAGTCGAACACGTCGTTCAGCGGCAGGATAACCCGATCGGCAATCGCCTGCGCGGCGCCACCGGGGTAGGTTCCCCAGCGGTTTTCGATCATGTCCGGGTAGTCACCGGCGGCGATCAAGAGCGACAGGTGCTGGGCCGCGTTCTGCGGGACCCTGACGAACTCCACGTTTATCCCGACGCGCTCCTGGTAGGCCTGCCAGATCGGCGCATCGGCCCAGTTGTCTACCAGAGTCGCGACGACCGCCGGCGGAACCAGATAGTACGACAGCGTCGGCACGGCATCGGTAGGCGTCGCGGTTTGCGCGCTACCGGCCGCGAACGCACCGGCAGCGATAAGTGCTGTCAGCACCAAGAGAACAAGAAGACGTTTCATAGTCACCTCCTGAGGAGTAACGGCCCCGGCTCCCGGGCTCCGTCCTGTGGATTCATTGTGGGAGCACTCCCGCCAGCTGTAAATGGAACAATATGCACCAGAAGTGTCGCCGGCGCAGGGTCGGCATTGCGAATTCGGCACATCGGTTGGAGGAAGCGAACACCGGGGGCGGGATTGGGGCCGCCGCGGCGAAACGCCGGCGGGTCGCCTTCAGCGGCTTCACAGTGACCGTTTCTGGCGTACAATGGATGCATCGAGTTCAACGAACTCGGCGCGGGAGGCGAAGCATGGAGATGACGCGGAAAAGGATGAGCCGGTGGGGGGCCTGGACCGCCGTTGCGGTAGCGTTCACACTCACGATGGTGATGCACGCGGTACCGCTGGCGGCGCAGCAACTGAGCGGGCAGCGCCCGGCTGTTCTACCGGGGAGCACGCCTGCGGTCGATGGAGAGACGCGCGTCTACCTGTCGAGTCGCACCTTCGACGACGC
>SKVA01000295.1 GCA_007129695.1 Spirochaetaceae bacterium
ATTGTTCTGCGCAAGCGCCTGGTTCCACTGCTCTTCGGTCGAGAACTGGCCTCTGATCTGCTGGAACTGCTGGTCTACCTGCGTTTCGTTCAGCGTGAGCGACCGCGCGAGCGCGTCCTGGTAGAGCAGTTCTTCGGCGATCAACTGCTCGAGTACCTCGGCGCGCAGCTGATCGATGTCCGACTCCTGCACCGTCTGGCCTTGCATCGCGAATCGCTGGATCGTGACCTGCACCGCGTTGTCGAAGTCTGCGCGGAGGATCCCGACCCCATTCACGCGAGCGACGAACCGGTCGTTGTCGCCGACCCCTATCCGCGTGGCCGGCCCGGTAGGCTCTTCTGCGCCGGGCACCGGTTCGGGCTGCGGCTCCGGCGCCCGCTCACGGTTCCCGCCGGCGTACGCAAGCCCGATGGCGGCCAGAAAGAGCAGAATCAGAAGTGTCAGTCTTATTCGCATGAAGTCTCCTGCACTTGAACGTAGCGTTGCTGCGTCAGGTGGTCAACCGCAGACAGACCACAAGCAGGTTGGAAGCCGGAGCATGAGATGCAGAGCGCGAATCACCCCGCCTGCCGTTTTCGGGACCGGCGGGGTTCAACGGCTATGAAGCGAAGCGGCACCGATGGTGCCGTCCGAGTCTATCGAGGCTCGCGATCGTGAGCGATGCTGATCTTCAGCGGTCGCTCATCGACTTCGGTGCCGTTCAGCGCCGCGACGGCGGCGTTTGCCTGCTCCTCAGTCGCCATCTCAACGAACGAGAAGCCGCGGTAGCGGCCGGTATCGCGGTCGCTGATCATCTTGACAGCGACAACCTCTCCATACTCCGAAAACAGATCGCGGAGTCCTTCCTCGGTCGTGCGGAAGTTCACATTCCCTACGTAGACACGGTTGCTCACAGAATACCTCTCCTTGGCCCGGCACGTCCTTTCTATCGCACCGATTCGGTAAGCATGCCCGACGGTAGTGCGGCTGTCAAGCGTTTATTCGGCCGCACGGATCATCACTTCGCGGTACAGCGAGTCGCGTCGGTGAAGCGTATCCATGGGCGCCTGGTACGCCGCTTCGATCCGGTCGCGCGTGAACAGCTCGGCCGTCGGGCCGACAACGAAGCTGCGGTCACGCTCGAACAGCAGGAGGTAGTCGGAGTACTTCTGGCTGATCTCCAGATTGTGGACCGAATAGTAGACAGGCACGTTCTGTACCCGCGAGTACTCCATCAGGAAGCCGAATGCGCGGTCCTTCTGGGGCTCTTCGAGCGCGAAGACCGGCTCGTCCATCACGATCATCCGGCTGCCGTAGAGCACGCTGAACGCGATGATCGCGCGTTGAAGCTGACCCTTCGCCAGGTGCTGCATTCGCTTGGTCAGAAACCCCTGGAGCTCGAGCACGCGCGTGAGCTCATCGGGCAACCGGCTGTCACGGGACTCGTGGAAGCCGTTGTCGTAGACGTACTCCATCAGCTCTCCGACCGACTGATCCGACTCGAACTCCATGTTCTGGTAGATGAACGACGCGTACCGGTTGCGCTCCTGCTCGACCGCAGGGTCCACGTCGGCGTTCCTGAAAACCGCGGTGTCGGTACCGAAGACGGATACGCGGCCTTCGTGCGGGAACAACCGGCCCGCTGCGAGCAGGAGCAGCGTCGACTTGCCGTACCCGTTCTGCCCGATCACCGCCATCATCCCTGCCGGAAGGTCGGCGTCGACCGACGCGAAGACCTGCGTGATCTCGTCGGGGTTTTCAACCGCGCGGATGTCGGAGTCGACCACCTCGATCTCCCGTTTCGGGTAGAAGAACGATACGTCCTCGAATTTGACCGCGCTTTCCATCGGAGTCCTCCCGTACCTGCTGTATCCAACGATCGCCTCACTGTAATATGCAATCAACCGATACGAGGGGGAAGCCGTGTACGAGTTTGTGATTCGCCCACCCGTTGTGATTCTGATCGTCGCTGCGGCTGTCGCGCTCACCGGTCTGATCGCGGTTGCCGCGAAGAAGAAGCGCGGGACTTCATCGTGGATCGGGCTCGGCGTTGCGATCGCCGCGGCGCTTGCGCTGATCGTCTTCCTGTACCGACCCGTCACGATTCGGGTCGACCGCGACATGCTGTCGATTTCGGGACCCGGTGGGGCTGTCCTTCCGTGGGAGCGTGTCACGAGCGCGGTTTACGCCGACGATCTGCGCAACAGTTCCTGGCGACCGACCGTACGGACGTCGGGGATCGCAATCGGCGACTACCGGACTGGACGCTTCCTGCTCAGTAACGGCCGGTCTGCGCGCGTGTACACGGAGCAGACCGACGCGGCGGTCGTCGTCCAGACCGTCGATGCGGTGTTTGTGATCGCGCCGAGCGAGGTCGGCGGTCTACGCGACGCGATCGACGCGTCGCGGACGATACCCCAAAGTCGGTGAATCCGGTAAGCTTCCTGAAGAGGTCTGTATGCACGAAGATCAGCCAGTGCGGTTCTCCGGAGAGCCGCTGGAAGACGCACGCGCCGCGATGATCATGCTTCACGGGCGTGGGGCGTCGGCAGAAGACATGATCACGCTGTCTGAGCAGTTCGCGCACGATGGGCTCGGCTTCGTCGCGCCGCAGGCGCGTGACGGGGAATGGTTCCGCTACAGCTTTCTGGTGCCGGTTCAGCAAAACGAGCCCGGCGTGTCGTCGGCAATGGTCGTGTTGCGGAGTCTGGTTCTGGAAGCCGACCTGCGCGGAATCGCGCACGAGCGCATCTTCCTGTTCGGTTTCGATCAGGGGGCCTGTCTGGTGCTGGAGTTCGCCGCGCGCCACGCGCGACGCTACGGCGGGGTCTTCGCTCTTGGCGGCGGACTCATCGGTCCCCCCGGAACCGATTGGGAGTCGCACGCGTCGCTCGACGCGACTCCGGTCTACGTCGGTTGCGCGGATGTGGACCCTCACGTTCCGGCGTCGCGGGTGGAGGAGAGTGCTCAGGTGCTCAAGGATCTTGGCGCGCGGGTCGATCTCCAGGTCTACCCGGGGCTGGGTCACACGATCGGTGGCGTGCAGATTGAGGCGATCCACGCTCATCTGGAACGCGTGCTCGCTTAGAAATCAATGCCATACATTTAATATATTTACAAAGAATCTGTTTCGTGTTAATATATGACAAGGAGGAACGCATGGAACTCCGCGTCAGCAAGTGCCCGGCATGCGGGA
>SKVA01000435.1 GCA_007129695.1 Spirochaetaceae bacterium
AAATGGTCGAGCAGGTGTTCCGTGCCGAAGAGGGAACCGAGCTGATCGACCGAAACCTTCAGAATTTCCTGCCGTTGCTCAACCTCGGCGACCGGGGAGGCCAGCAATGAAGAAGATGGTAACGGTGCTCGTCGTAGTCGGCGGCATCCTCATTCTGTTCCTGATCCTTGGGCCCTTCTTCATCGTGCAGGAGGGCGAACAGGCGGTCGTCGTCCGATTCGGCGAGATCGTCAGATCGACGACGCAGGCGGGGCTCCATATAAAGACGCCGTTTCTTGACAACGTCGTGAAGTTCCCGGCGCGAATCATGAGCTGGGACGGGCAGCCGCGGCTGTTCCCGACGTTTGAACAGCAGTTCATCTTCGTCGACACGACCGCGCGGTGGCGGATCCGCGACCCGCGGCTGTTCTACGCGCGGCTCAGTAGCGTCCAGGCGGCGTACGGCCGGCTCGACGACGTGATTGAAAGCGCTGTCCGCGGTATCATCGCGAGCAATCCGATCTACGAAGCGGTCCGCAGCTCCAACCTGATCAACGAGCTCGACCGCGACCCGGTCGCGCCGGAGGCGATCGACGCCGAAGACGCAGAAGAGGTCGCACAGATCGGCGACCTGATCGTCACGGTCGAAGAGCAGGAGTCGGTCACCAAGGGCAGGAACGAGCTGTCGAACGAGATGCTCAGGACCGCCGGCGCGCGCGCCGAAGAGTTCGGCATCGAACTGATCGACGTCGTGATCCGCCAGATCCGCTACTCCGACGAACTGACCGCGGCCGTCTACGACCGGATGATATCCGAGCGCAGGCGCATCGCGCGCGCGTACCGGTCGCTCGGTGAGGGCCGCCGGGAAACGATCCTTGGTGAGCTCGAGCGCGAGAAGAACCGGATCCTTTCGGAGGCGTTCTCCCGTGCGGAGGCGATCAGGGGTCAGGGCGACGCCCGCGCTGCAGAGATCTACACCGGCGCGTACAGCCAGGATCCCGACTTCTTCGAGTTCTGGCGCGCGATAGAGAGCTACCGTCAGACGCTGCCACGGTTCAACAAGACGTTGACGACCGACATGCAGTACTTCAACTTCCTCTACAGCGAGACCGGCAACTAGCTGATATCGCTCTGCGCATCCGGGTCTGCCCATCCTTCGGGATGGGCGGGCAAGGGTGTCCTTTCGCTTGCGTCGCTCTACGGCCATCGGCTACGATGCGGCGATGCACGCCTCCCGTCTTGCTAAACTTCTGGTTCGCTCACGGCTCGTCCGCGGCGGACACGCGCATATCGTCGATGTCACGAACGACTCGCGGTCGGTGAAGCCCGGCTGGCTCTACGCGGCGCTACCCGGCGCGCGCGTCGACGGGCACCGGTTCATCGCGGATGCGATCGCCGCGGGCGCGACCGGGATCCTGTGCGAGCATCCACCTGCGACTCCCGATCCGGGAATCGCGTGGTTCGTGACCGACAATCCAAGGGTCGCGCTCTCCGAGCTCTCGGACGCGCTGTTCGAACACCCTTCGCGCGACCTTCGGGTCGTAGGCGTCACCGGTACCGACGGCAAGACGTCTACCGTATCCTTCGTCCATCAGCTTCTACGCGCGCTCGGGCACCGATCCGGCTACCTGTCATCGGCGGCGATCGCGATCGGCGGCAACGAGCGATCGAACCCCGAGCATCAGTCGACACCGGAAGCTCCTGAAGTGCACCGCGCGCTGCGCACGATGGCCGACGCGGGCGACCGATACGCGGTCATCGAGAGCACTTCGCACGGGCTGTCGATGAAAACGGCGCGGCTGGCGCACGTCCGCTACGCGGCGTCGATACTCACCAACATGGCGCACGAACATCTGGAGTTCCACGGCACCTTCGAGCAGTACCGGTTCGACAAGGCCAATCTCTTCCGCGCGTTGGGAACCGGCCGACCTCTCGCGGACGTCGTCGGCACCGGCGAGCGATCGACACCGGTCACGCCCGAGCGGCCGCGCGGCGCGCGGTCGCCGCTCGCCCTGCCCTTTGGCGAAGCGTTCGGCGTGCTGAACGCCGACGATCCGGTCTATGACTATTTCCGATCGGCTACACCCGCGCCGACACTGTCGTACTCGCTCGGCGCCGGCGGTGCGATCGCCGACGTGTACGCGTCCGATATAGACCCGTCGCCAGCGTCGACATCGTTCGTGCTGCACGCACCGATCGGGTCGTCGCGATGCACGCTGCCGATCCCTGGCCCATTCAACGTCGCGAATGTGCTCGCGGCGAGCGCCGTCATCGCAGGTCTTGTCGCTGTGCGGATCGAGGATCTTGTCGACGCGATCGCGTCGCTGCGGCCGTTGCGCGGGAGGATGAACGTTGTGCTTGCCACGCCATTCACGGTCGTCGTGGACTTTGCGCACACGCCCGGGTCGTTCAACGCGGTGCTTCCGTTCTTCCGGGCACACACGCCGGGCAGGCTAATCGTCCTCTTCGGATCGGCCGGGGAGCGCGACCCCGGCAAGCGTCCGATGCAGGGAGCGATCGCAGACGGCTACGCCGATCTGATCGTTCTCGCCGACGAAGACCCGCGGGGAGAGGACGCGACGGCGATTCTGCGAGAGATAGCGGCGGGGTGCACGACGCACACCGTCGGTCGCGATCTGTGGCTGATGAACGATCGCCGCAGCGCGATCGCCCACGCGTTTGCGCTCGCGCGGCCCGGAGACACGGTACTGCTTCTTGGAAAGGGACACGAAACGTCGATCATCGGACTCCAAGGCGCCGCTCCGTGGGATGAGATCTCCGTGGCTTCGCAGCTGCTCGCGTCGGTGGGATACGGGCCTGTCGGGTAACCGTACGCCGACGCGACGGCTCACCAGTGGTTGAACGAAATCACCCGCTCGGTCGGCAGTCTCGGGCTCGGTTCGACCGGTCCGTCGGCGGCCGGGTGTCCGACGGTAAGCATCAGCACGACGCGCATCGAATACGGAACAGTGAGGATGCTCTTCACGTCGTCCTCGCGGAACGTGGTTACCAGACAGCTGCCGAGCCCCTCGTGCACCGCCTGCAGCATCATGAAGCTCGCGGCGATCGACAGATCCACCGGATACGACAACTGACCATTCGGCATCTTGTACTCGATGTTCGTCGTGCACAGAGCAATCACCGCGGGGGCCTGTCCGACATACTCCTGCCCGAAGCATGCTTCCTGGATCCTG
>SKVA01000132.1 GCA_007129695.1 Spirochaetaceae bacterium
GCGACTTCACCGTCTCCTGAATATCGCCTTCCGACAGCGCTCCAGTGTGGAGCAGCTCGCGCACGTAGTCGCTGCGCGTCTCGTAATCGGTCTCGGCGTCCGACGCTGCGTTGAGAAAGCTCTCATCGGTCTCGATCCACGCCATCGTGTCGTCGTCGGACCGCTCGATCACCCGATCGGCGATCCTTGCGATTGCCTGCGCGAGCACGCTCTGCGGCTTGTACCGCACGATTGGAACGCGCGCGTCGAGCGCCGTGTCCTGCAGCGAATCACGGTAGAGCACGCCAAAGTGCTCGATTTCCAGCCCCAGGTATTGCTCGCAACTCGTTCGCAGGCGGTGCGCCTTGTCGACCTGTTTCGGATCGTCGATCATGTTCATGACGATCCGCGGACGGAACCGCGAAGCCGCGTCGTGGAACCGTCTCACGGTTTCGGGGTCGTGCGCTTCAATTCGGGCGACCAGATCGGGAAAGTAGATGCGCTGCAGCGTATCGGTTTCCTTCGTGATCGCGCGGTACGCGTCGTCGGCCGGCGACCCTCTGCGAATCGTCGTGGTCAGGATCCGGAACACGGCGTTCTTGATACACAGGTAGGCGTTGACCAGCGCCGTCGGGGTCGGCGTCGTGACGATCAGTCCGTGGTTCGACAACAGCAGAAAGTCGGTCACGTTGAACCCGGTTCCCGCCGCAAGGTCCAGGATCACGTAGTCGGCATCGATGTGGCGTAGCCGGGACATGAGTTTGCGCTTCTGTCCGGAGGTCAGGTTCGCGATCCCCGGCAGTTCGTTGTCGCCGGGTATGAAGTGGAGATTCGGATAGTCGGTAGGCAGCACGATGCTTTCGAACGCGACGTCGGGGTCACTCAGGAATGTCCCTATCCCGGCAGTGATTCCTCTGAGCCCCAGGACCAGATGCAGGTTCGACCCGCCGAAGTCGAGATCTGCGAGCACGACGCGCTTGCCGGCCCGCGCCAGAAGAATCCCGAGGTTCGCCGCGAGCACGGACTTCCCGACACCGCCCTTTCCGCTCGCTACTGGCAGGAACTGCACTACTCTTGCTCCAGTCCGTTGGTCTCCGTGTCGGTCATGTCGCTGTATGATACCAGAGCCGCGAGCGTTAGCAAATCCACGGCCAGGATCGCGAACGCCGCGATGAACGCGATCCGCCCCTCCGGCGACGCGTGGTCGCCGGTCTGCTCAGCCGTCGTGAGATAGGAGCGCGACAGCACGACGAACACGCCCGTGAGTGCGTTCGTCATCGCTATGAGTCGTAGTGGCGGCACGTAGAATCGTCGTGCATACGGAAGAAACGCGCACGCGCCGAACAACGCGGCTGCAACCAGGGCCGGTCCGGCCAGCCAGAGCAGGTTCAGGTGCCCTCCGGCGCTCAGGCCCACGGCGCGCACAACGAACACGAGTACGAGGACGAACCTCACAAGGCTCCAGAATGCTGCGACCAGAAAGCCTGCCGAGCGCGGTACCATGGGCGGGAGTGTACGGCCGGCGCCGGAGGCGGTCAATAGAATCGTCTCTCCGATGGCAGTATACTTTGACCTGATATGGCACTACCCGAACCGACAGGCCGGAGATCGTCGCGTCGCGAACGCGCGCTCTGGACAACACTCACAGCGATCGCGATCGGCCTCGTGCTGATCGTTGCGGTCGCACCGACGCTCCTTGCGCAGAGCAACTCTGATTCCGACCGGGCACTCGAAGTGTTCGAAAACGTGTTCCGCTTCGTCCGTGAAAACTACGTCGACGACGTTGACGCCGACGTGCTGCTTCGCGGCGCCTTGCGTGGGCTTTTTGAGAGCCTCGACGATCCGTACTCGGCGTATCTTGACGTGCAGGACATGCGCGGCCTGACCGACACGACGACCGGGCAGTTCGGCGGCGTCGGGATGTACATCTCGAAACAGCGGACCGATCCGAACGACGAGCGCTCCGGCTTCGTGGAAATCGTCGCTCCGATCGAGGACACGCCGGCCTACCGCGCCGGAATACGCGCCGGCGACCTGATCGTCGCAGTGCGCGATGAGGGTGCCGACGAGTTCACGTCGACTCAGGGCCTGTCCATTGATGAAGTCGTCGACCGGTTGCGCGGAACGCCCGGGACGCGCGTGACGATCCGCATTCGGCGTGGTGAGCGCGCCGAGTTCCCGGTGACGCTCGAGCGTGCGATCATCCAGGTTCCGACGACCCGCCATGCGATGGTCGACGACCAGATCGGGTTTCTGCGGATCATCCAGTTCACTCCCCGCACGGTTGAGGCCGTCACGACGGCGATCCGCGAGTTTGAGGCCGCAGGGTATAGGTCGATGATCGTCGACCTGCGCACCAATCCGGGCGGTCTGCTCGACGCGGTCATCGACGTCGCGGACCTCTTCTTCTCCGGCGGAACGATCGTCGGTACCGCCGGGCGCGTGCCGCAGGAGAATCGCCGGTTCGACGCGCGGCCCGGCATCACCGTGGATCAGGAGATCCAGGTGGTTGTGCTGATCAATGAAGGATCCGCCTCCGCGGCAGAGATCCTTGCCGGAGCGCTTCAGGATCGCGGTCGTGCGTACCTCATCGGGGAGACGACATTCGGCAAAGGATCGGTCCAGCAGGTTCGCCGGATCGCGAACGGCGGTTTCCGCTTGACGATGTCGCGCTACTACCTTCCGAGCGGACGCTACATCGATCAGGTCGGTGTCTCCCCCGATCTGCCGGTGCAGACTCCCCAGCTGACCGACGAACAATCGGAGTCGTATGCGGCGCTGCTGAACACCGAACGGATCAGGAGCTGGGTTGCCGGTACCCCCGATCCTTCGCCCGCAGACATCGATCGACTCATCGACGCGATCCGGATCGACGGGTACGATGTGCCCGATCGCTGGATCCGGATTCGGGTCCGTGACGAGATCAACCGCGCGAACAACGTGCAGCCGGTCTTCGATCTGGAGTTCGACCCGGTCGTCCGTGAGGCGATCCGTCTGCTCCGGTCGGGGCCGCTTCCGATCGGGAGATGAAGCACTTCGTCCTGCCCGGCGTCCATCGCGACGGCGAAGATGTCGCGCTTGCGGGCGGAGACGCGCACTACCTGACCCGAGTCCTGCGGCTCACGCCCGGATCGACCGTGGATGCGATCGACCGGGCCGGTACGCCATTCATGCTGCGTATTGTCCGGATCGA
>SKVA01000302.1 GCA_007129695.1 Spirochaetaceae bacterium
AGCCCGACGCAGCGTACACGACCGCGTGCGCGGCGGCCGGCTGGCCCGCTCCGGCGCACACGCCGACCGTTGACGACGCAGTCCGGCTCATCGCCTCAGAGCTCGGGATCGAACCGGAGTAGCGCGGACCGCCGCGTCGGCTCATTGACACCCTTGGTTGCGGCGGCTATGTTCAGCGCATGGCCCCGATCATCTGGGCGGTAGTCGGGTTTCTCTTCATCCTCTCCGAGTTCCTGGTACCAGAATTCGTTATCTTCTTCTTCGGCGTCGGCGCGCTACTGATGTCGCTTCTGACCGCGCTTGCGCCGCCGGTCGCGGGTAGCGTCCCCCTCCAGATCCTGATCTGGCTCGGACTGTCTGCGGCAACGCTGTTCGGGCTTCGGAAGTACTTGGCCAACTGGTTCAAGGGCAGGAAGTTTGACGACGACGACCAGACCGAGTACGTCGGCAAGTCTGCGCGTGTCACCGACGCGATTACGCCCGACAAGCCGGGACGCATCAGTTTCCGCGGTACGACCTGGGTCGCCGAATCCTTCGACGAGCGGTTCGAGCGCGGACAGAGAGTAGAGATCCTGCGCAGAGAGGGCATGCACTTCATCGTGACCGAGTCGATCCTGGGGCTCGCATCGTCGACTCGGGACGAATCTGACGACGATGAGCTGTAGCCGCGCGACAGACCGACGGTTCCACATGAGCAAGCGACCAATGAATACCTGCGCTTTGCGCGGGTACAGTCTACGGAGGTAGTATGGACGTGATGGGTTCGTACCTGCTGACAGCAGGTATCCTCGTTCTCTTTTTTATCGTCTTCTTCAAACTGATCCGCATCGTACCCGAGCAGGAAGCCTGGGTGATCGAGCAGTTCGGGAAGTTCAAGCGCATCCTGGGCCCCGGCCTTCACCTGGTTATTCCGGTCGTCCAGAAGGTCGCGTACCAGAACATCCTCAAGGAAGAGGTCATCGACGTTCCACCGCAGATCTGCATCACAAAGGACAACGCGCAGGTCTCGGTTGACGGGATACTCTATCTCCAGGTAGTCGATCCCGAAAAGGCGAGCTACGGGATCGAGAACTACCGCTTCGCGGCCGCGCAGCTCGCACAGACGACGATGCGCTCGGAGATCGGCCGGATCCCGCTCGACAACACCTTCAGCGAGCGCGACGCGATCAACGAATCGATCGTCCGGGCGGTTGACGAGGCATCCGATCCGTGGGGAATCAAGGTCACACGTTACGAGATCAGAGACATCGCGCCGACCGACACCGCGCTGACCGCGATGGAGCAGCAGGTAGTCTCGGAGCGAGAGAAGCGCGCGAGCATCCTTGAGAGCGAGGGCGAACGCGAGTCGCGGATCAACTCGTCGAAGGGCGAGCGCGAAGAGGCGATCAACCTGAGCGAAGGCGAGCGGCAGCGGCGGATCAATGTCGCCGAAGGACACGCGCGCGCGATCGAGGTCGTCAGCGAAGCGACGGCGGAAGGGATAGTCGAGGTCGCCCGGTCGATCCGTCTTCCGAAGGGCCGCCAGGCGGTGAGCCTGCGCATCGCCGAGCAGTTCATCGAACAGCTCGGTCAGGTGCTAAGCGAAGCGGAGACGCAGGTGTTGCCGGTCGACCTTGCGCACCTCAAGGGGCTCTTCGACGTTGTGGCTGGCCGCGCATCAGACGGCGACGGGCCGAAGGGTCCCGCCGGATTCCAGCCGGGGGCCGCCCGCACGCGGCTGTCACCCGACACGCGCGCCGAAAGCCGCGCCGCAACGACGACTCGGTCCGAGTCACGCCGCGTACGAGGAGAGGAAGCATGAATCCATTCGCACCACTTTTGTTCGCGCTCAGCATCCTGGGAATCATCGTAATCGTCGGAATCCTGAAGAGCATTCGGATTATCCCCGCTCAGTCGGTCGCGGTCGTCGAGCGTCTGGGCAAGTATTCCGGCAACCTGGAGGCGGGTTTTCACGTGCTGGTCCCGTTTATCGACCGCGTGAAGTACCGCCACAGCCTCAAGGAACAGGCGGTCGACGTACCGAGCCAGCCCTGCTTCACGCTCGACAACGTAAAGGTCGACGTCGACGGCGTGCTCTACTTCAAGGTGGTCGATCCCAAGAAGGCGTGCTACGGCATCTCCGACTACCGCTACGCGACGGTGCAGCTCGCGCAGACGATGATGCGCTCGGTGATCGGCAAGCTGGAGCTCGACCGCACCTTCGAAGAGCGCGAGCAGATCAACGGCGAGATCCTGAAGCAGATCGACGAAGCGACCGACCCGTGGGGCGTTCAGATCACCCGGTACGAGATCCAGAATATTCGCGTGCCGGACAACATCCTGAAGTCGATGGAGGTCCAGCTCACGGCCGATCGCGACAAGCGCGCGATGATCAACCGCAGCATCGGTGAGATGACCAGCCGGGTGAACACGAGCTCGGGCGTGAAGAGCGAGGCGATCAACCGCTCCGAGGGCGAAAAGCAGCGCCTGATCAATGAGGCCGAAGGAAAGGCCGCCGAGATCCGCGCGCTCGCGCGTGCGACCGCCGAAAGCCTCGGCCGGATCGCGACCGCGCTTCAGGAAGAGGGCGGCGACGCGGCGCTCGTGCTCCAGATCTCCGAAGGCTACGTCAAGGAGCTCAACAAGCTCGCGCGACCGCAGACCAAGCTCGTGCTGCCGATGGACCTCACCGACATCAACTCGGTCCTCCAGACGGTGAACCGCATGATCCAGGAGAACGAGAACCTGTAGCCCAAGCGCGCCCGGGCGGCTCGATATCGCGCGGCCCCATCGGCCGCGGTCGCCCGGCCGTGGAGGCGCCGCCGGAGCCACGATGGAAAGCACCACAAAGATTCGCGTGACGCTCGACGAGCTCTCGGCGGTCACGAAGGGTACGCTCGGCGCCACGGCTATCTCGGCGTCCGAGCTCGCCGACGGATGGTTCAACACAATCTACCGGATCGAACTCGACGGTGGAGAGCAGATCGTCATCAAGATGGCTCCGCCGGCATCGCATCGGGTCATGCGCTACGAGCGCAACCTGCTCCAGGCGGAGGTCGACGTGCTTCGCCTCCTCGCCGGCATCGACGGCGTTCCGGTACCCCGGGTACTCGCGTTCGACCAGAGCGGCTCCCTCCACAAACACGACTTCTTCCTGATGGAGTTTGTGCACGGTGACTCGTACGGCA
>SKVA01000114.1 GCA_007129695.1 Spirochaetaceae bacterium
CGGTCGTCGACAGGTACCTGGATTCGGTCGCAGACAAACACTTCGTGACGCTGTTCATGATGTTCCTGCTTCCGTTCTTTCCCGACGACGCGCTGTGCTTCATCTCCGGACTCTCCAAACTCCGATTCCGCGCCTTTCTGCTGTTCGTACTGATCGGCCGGCCTCCCGGCATGTTCGTCAGTAACCTGGTCGGCGCAGGCGTCATGGAAATTCCGTGGTGGGGATGGGCGCTCATCGTGCTGGCATCGGCTGCGCTCTTCTGGCTCGGCTATCGGTACAAGGACCGGATCGACCGTGCGATCGGGATCAGGGGCGCCACGAACGGTCAGTCGGACGCCACTGCAGACGAAGAGGCCGGCCCGAAGGCCGGCCTCTGAAGCGATGATCAGCGCCGGCCAATGGCTCAGCGCGAGCGAAGGTTGTCGAGTCCGCGCTGCTGGATCGCAATCGCCTGCGGCAGACCCATCTGGTCGAGGCGCCTGAGATACTCGGCCCATTCCTGATCGATGCGGCCGTTCGTGACCCACTCTGCCCACTTCTGCTGCATGTAGCTCAACAGATCGGGGAAGATCGCGTCGAACTGCTCCTGGTCCGCCTGCGTCAGGTAGAAGACCGGCAGCGCGCGATCGATCGGCAGGTGCGGGAGGAAGAGCTCGCGCTTCGCGCGGTCCTTGTCCTGGAAGTGCTGCGGATCTTCGGTCGTGAGGACCTGCGGGAACGTCATCGGCGGGTGATGCGGACTGGCCGTCATCCGGTGCAGCTCCGCGCTCACGCCCTCCGGCGGGGGGAGGATCCGGTACGTACCGTCGGCAGTCTTCTCGACCCCTTCGCCGAACGCGCCGTACGCCATCTGGATGTTGATCTCCGGCTCGTAGATGTGATCGAGCCAGCGGATCGCGATTTCGGCCTTGTTCGACGACGTCGGGATGACGCCACGTCCACCGTTCATCATCGCGCGTGGGTGCCAGTTGGCCATCTGGTGACCGTCGGGACCCTCTAGCGGTCCGACGATGTCGTAGAACCGACCGTTCTGCCCGGCCACGTTGATGCTGAACCAGGAAACGTAGCTGCCGAAGATCGGTGGAACCTGGTTTCCCTTCGCCTGCATCTGGCCGCGGTCCTGGATGTACGCCTCCGGATCCAGGAGTCCTTCGCGGTGAAGCTTGTTGAGCCACGTGATCGTGTTCCTGAAGCCGTCGGTCGCAGGCTCCCAGACCACACGGCCGTTCTCGACCGCGAAGAAGTCGGCCCCTTGGTCCATCTGTACACCGAACGACCCGAAGAAGCCCAGATCGGACCAGTTCACGTTCCGCGTGTAGAAGACAAGGCTGAGCGGGATCTGATCGGCCGCGCTCCCGGTGCCGTTGAGGTCGCGCGACTTGAACAGCTGCAGGATCTGGTAGTACTCGTCAAGAGTCGTCGGTACCTCCCGACCGATCGCGGCGAGCCACTCACGGTTGATGTAGAGCATGTTGCCCAGGTCCTGGTGATACGCATTTCCGAAGTTGAAGGTCGAGTAGATCCTCCCGTCGGGACTCGTCAGCACGTCCCTCAGTCCCGGGGTCGTTTCGATGAAGTCGGTGATCGTCGGCGCGTACTGCTCGAGCAGGTCGTCGATCGGTCGGACCAGTCCCTGCGTCGCGTACGCGAACGCCTGCGGAACCGAAAGCCCTTCCAGGAACATGTCCGGAAGATCACCCGAGGCAAAGCTCAAGTTGATGCGGGTGTCCATGTCGTTGACCGGGGCGGTTACCCAGTCGACCTCTACGTTGGTTCGTGCCTGGATCTGCTGGATGATCGTCATCCGGTTCAGTGGAACCGTCTGCTCGGGGAGCAGCCCGTAGAAGACCTTCAACGTCGACGGCTGGTTCGTGATCGGAAAGCCGGTTGCGTTGAACGCCACCGAAGCGGCGGGCTGCTGCGCGGCGCCGCTTGCGAACGCGGCGGTCGCGCCGACGAGCATCAGTGCGACCGCCAGAACGGCTACACCGCGCGTCGTGCGTGTGTGATTGCAGTACATACGTACCTCCTGAAATTATCTGTCGCGGCGTCAACGACGCCGGTATCAACCCTTGACCGATCCGATCATCACGCCCTTCACGAAGTACTTCTGAAGGAAGGGATAGAGCATGAGAACCGGGACGCTCGCTAGAATTATCGCGCCGAACTTGATCAGGTCGGCGGTGCGCTGCCGCTCGTCGGCGGCCATCGGGTCCATATCGAGCGTGATCGACTGGTTCTGGATGATCAGATCGCGAAGTACAACCTGCAACGGGTACCGCTCACGATTCGTCATGAACAAGAACCCGTCGAAGAAGGTGTTCCAATGGAACACCGCGTAGTAGATCGTCATGATCGCGATAATTGCAGGCGACAACGGCACTACGATCTGGAAGAAGAACCGGAACGTCCCGCACCCGTCGATCCGTGCCGAGTCCAGGAGCTCATCGGGAATCGTCGTCGCGAAGAACGTGCGACAGATGATCAAGTAGAACACGTTCACCGCGCTCGGCAGCGCGAGCGCCCATACGGTATTCATGAGCCCCAGATTCCGAACCAGAAGGTACCGGGGAATCAATCCGCCCTGGAAGAAGAGCGTGAAGACGAAGACGAAGGTGAACAACCGTCGCAACGGCAGATCCTTGCGCGACAACGCGTAGCCCGCGGCGATCGTAAGAGAAACGTTGATCACCGTTCCCACGACCGTGTAGTAGATCGAGTTCGCATAGCCGCGCCAGATCGGATCGTGACGGAGCACCTCCTGATAGCCCTGGAGCGTGAGCTCGCGGGGCAGCAGGATCACCTGGCCGGTGTTCACTGCGGTTGGCGAGCTGATCGACGCGATCACGACAAAGTAGAGCGGGTACATCGCGATCACCGCGGCTGCAAGAACGACAATCAGGTTCACGGTATCGAAAAGCGGTTCGCGGTCGATCGTTCGTATCATCCGATCTCCTCCTAGTAGAGACTGTGCTCGGATAGGCGGCGCGCCGCGGTGTTCACCATCACGACCAGGATCAGGTTCACTGTCGATTGAAACAAGCCGATCGCCGCGGCGAACGAGTAGCGCGGAAGCACCCCGGTCCCGATCACGCCGACCTTGTAGATGTAGGTCGATATGACCTCAGACGCCGAAATGTTGAGCGGCGACTGGAGGAGAAACG
>SKVA01000149.1 GCA_007129695.1 Spirochaetaceae bacterium
ATGGTCCTGCCGTTCGGCAACGGCGCCGAGCGCGTGCTGGAGAACCAGGATATCGGCGCGTCGGTCGAAGGGCTCAACTTCAACGTCCACGGGCGCGAACACCTCCTGCGCGCAGGCCAGGAAGGGATCGTATTTGCGCTCGGCTACGGCCTGCAGGTCATGCGCGACATGGGGCTCACGGTCGACAGGATCAGAGCCGGACACGCGAACATGTTCCAGAGCGCAATCTTCCGATCGGCGTTCGCTGCGGTGAGCGGCGCGGAGATCGAGCTGCTGTCGACCGACGGCGCCGAAGGCGCGGCGCGCGGCGCCGGGATCGGTGCCGGTCTCTACACGACCGCGACCGCGTTCGAAGGGCTACAGGTACGCGAGCGGTTCACCGCCGACGATCTGCCGGGCGCGGAGCGAGCCGAGTACCGCACCGCGTACGAGCGGTGGGTCGCGGTGCTCGAAAGGCGGCTTGGGGTTACTCCCTGAACCGGAGCACGCGAAGGTCGTCGTGCACGATTCGCTTCGCGTCGCGAAGCAGAGTCGCCGGATCGTCGTCGGGGCCGAACCGTCGCCCCGTGAGCTCGAAGTAGTCGCCTTCGACGAGCGTGCGGATCAGCCGCGCGGCGTCGGTCGGCGGCCTGTCGACGCCGTCTTCGAACAGCTTCGCGATGTGCGTCATCCACTTCTTCCCAGCGTCGGTCTGAAGCTGGAGTTCGGTCATATCGGTGCGGACGAGCCCCGGGTTCGTCGCGAACACCGAAATCCGGTGCTTCACGAGCTCTTTGGACAGCGTCTCGGTGAACCGGGTCAGACCGGCCTTCGACGTGCCGTACGCGTTGCCGTACGGGTTCGGTGACGCGGCGCCGCCGCCGATCATGTTCACGATCGTCCCGCCGCCCTGGGCGATCAGCCGCGGAATCACCGCGCGGCACAACAGGTACGGGCCGAGCACGTTGATCGTGACGTCTCCCCAGAAGCTCTCCGGGTCGGTCTCCCACGTCGGTCCGATCGCGCTGAAGCGACCCGCGTTGTTGACCAGAACGTCGACCCCGCCGAACTCGCTCACCACGCGTTCGACGAGCGCTTCCACCGACGCACGATCGGTCACGTCGGTCGGTATCGCGATCGCGCGTCCGCCGGTCGCCGTGCCGCCGCCGCCCGACCCACGGGCGTGTCCACCGGTGCGCGCGCCGGACGCGATCTGTGCCGCGACCGCGTCGATCTGCTCACGGCTCCGCGCGGCGAGCGCGACCGAGTGCCCGGCCGCGGCAAGCTCGAGCGCGATCGCGCGTCCGATCCCGCGTCCGGCGCCCGTGACGATGATGCGTTTGGGTTGTTCCATGCGTCTATTACGCCGAGTCGGTCCGGTCGGGTCAAGGCGGTGACGATTCCGGGTCGAGCGCACGTGCGCCGTGCTCCCGGTAGATCCGCCAGCGCTCGGTCGGCGGGAGCACGCCGGCGAACGGGCTGCACTGTCGAAGCGCGACCCCATCTGCCGACGTATCCAGAAGCACGGCGCGAATTGCCGGCCAGTCACGATCCAGGATGGCGCACCACCGGTCGATGTACTCGCTTCGAATCGCCGGATCCTGTGTCCAACGGGCGCAGGTTCGTCGGGCGCGGGTCAGACCGGACCGGAGCGGATCGGCGTCGATTCGAGCGACTATCGCGCGTGCGAGAGCGAGGCTTCGGTCGTCGATCTCCTGGTGCGTCCGCATCGCTTCAAGTCTAGATCGCCATGGGTCCGATGTCAACGTCAATCCGATCGGTGGTCGTCATCGGTCTCCTGCTGCTTGCGCGACTCTGGGCCGACGACATAAGATGCGCGCATGATCGACACGAACGAGTACCGCACCCGGGTCTACGCCGGCGTGCTTGGCAAGACGATCGGTGTATACATGGGGCGCCCCTTCGAGGGGTGGGAGAAGGCGCGGCTCGAAGAGCGCTTCGGGACGGTGAGCGGCTACGTGCACGAGGAACTGGGCAAACCGCTCGTCGTCGCCGATGACGACCTGAGCGGCACCTTCACCTTCGTCCGCGCGTTGGAGGATTCGGGCCTCTACGCTGATACGCCGTCCGACGCGGTGGGCGACGCGTGGCTGAACTACGTGATCGAGAACAAGAGCATCTTCTGGTGGGGCGGTATGGCGCACTCGACCGAGCACACCGCGTTTTTGCGGCTGCTGGAGGGTGTTCGCGCTCCGGAGTCGGGCAGTATCGAGCTCAACGGCAGGATCGTAGCCGAGCAGATCGGCGCGCAGATTTTTATCGACGCGTTCGGGATGGTCTGCCCCGGCGACCCGGCGAAGGCGGCGAAACTCGCTCGGGCTGCAGCGAGCGTCGGACACGACGGGGAGGCGGTGCACGCGGCGGTGGTCGTCGCGGCGCTCTGCGCCGAAGCGTTCGTCCAATCGAACATGGAGCAGCTTCTGGACCGCGCGGTTCAGGAGATTCCGAAGGACTCGCTCATCGCGCAGGTACACCGCGACGTGCGCGCGTGGGCACGCTCAGACCGGGACTGGCGGGTCACCTTCGATCGCATCAACGAGCGCTACGGCTACCATATTTACGGCGGCAACTGCCACGTCGTCCCGAACCACGCGCTGATGGTCCTTGCGTGGGCGTACGCGGGCGACGACTTCTACGAGGCTCAGCGAATCGTCAACACCGCGGGCTGGGACACTGACTGCAACGCCGCGAATGTCGGCTCGGTCATGGGTATAGCACTCGGCCTTGACGGCATCGACGCGCGGTACCCGTTCCGCGGACCGGTCGCCGATCGACTCATCATCCCGACCGCGGAGGGAACCTTCTCCGTCACCGACTGCCTGATCGTCGCCCGGCATATAGCGGCGATCGGCGCGCGAGTGACGGGGGGGACGACTGCGGGCGACGCCGCCGGCGCACCCGCGGCTGCGGCTTCGACCAAGCCTGCGGCCGCGCCGACTGATGAGTCGGCCGCGTGGCACCACTTCGGCGAAGCGGGCGCGGTCCACGGGTGGCAGCCCGAAGCCGATACGTTCGCTGCGCGCGGTCGTGCGCGTATCGCCAACGTTCCGCACCCCGACCGCGCCGGCGAGCGGTGCCTGCGCGTGATGGCCGGAGTCGGCGCCGGGATCGCGCCGGCGGTAAGCACGCCGATCATTGCGAGACCGACCCCCGGCTACGCGG
>SKVA01000265.1 GCA_007129695.1 Spirochaetaceae bacterium
CACCCGCTCGAGCGCCTCCGCGGCCACACGAAGCCGCTCTATCTCGACCGAGGTCTTCAGCGGTACGTACGTGTTCATGCGAGCCCTGACAAGGCCTGGAGCACGCCGGCGACAACCAGCCCAAGAGCGCCCCCCGTCGATGTGACCAACGCCGCGACAAAGCGCAGGAGCATCAACCGCCGGCGTCGAATCATCCAGACCGCGAGCGACGCGATGTACCACGCTCCGCTCGCAGCGCACAGCACGCCCGCGATCGACAGCAGCTGCAGCAGCAGCAGCTGCGATGAATCAAGAAACTCCTGATAGTTACCCATCACGAAGAGCCCTGCCGTCAACAAGGTAGCAAGGGTAAAGAACAAATGCGCCGACTCGACGATCCTGAGTGTCCTGTAGAGTACCGATGTTGCCGGATGCGGACGAGTCATTGCCTCTATAGTATCGGTATTGGACGACGATTCGCTACACCGCGCCTTCACCGCATCGTCACGGCGACCGACCCGAGGGTACCGAATGCGCCGCTTGCCTATTTGCAAAGCCAGGGGATAGACTCTACGCACGTGCTGCACACCGGGAGGGTATCATGAAGCGCATCGTAATCGTGCTGGTCTTCCTGCTCGCGGTCGCCGGGACGATCTTCTTCTTCGGGTGGATCCAGTTCCAGATCCCACCCGGAGGCTACGCGGTACTCTTCAGCCGTACCGACGGCTGGGAATCCGAGCCGATCAAGGCCGGGACCTTCGCGTGGCGATGGCAACGGTTGATACCGACCAACACGAGTGTCTACGTCTTCGAGATCACGGAACACGAAACTCGCGTCCGAACGAGCGGTGAGATGCCGTCAGCCGCGACCTACGCACAGATCCTGCCCGGAGCCGGTGGATTCTCGTTCTCTATAGACATCGGGGTGGTCACGCGTTTGCGGCCCGAAACGCTGCCGGCGCTCGCCGAGAACCGCGATCTGCGCCCAGATGCGATGGCCGAGTTCTACGATCGCCTCGATGCCGAGATCACCGAGCACGCGGTCGACGCGCTCGCCGCTGTCATGCGCGACGCACCTGATTCGATCGCCGCGCATCAGCCGTTCACGCTGATCGCAGACGCGGTCCGCGTGCGGATCGAACGCGAGCGGCCCGATCTGGAGGTGGTCTCGGTTGTACCGCGATCGATCCGGATGCCCGATCTCGAACTCTACGCGGCCGCGCGTGAACTGTCGCGGGAGGTGCTTCGCGCGCGGACCGATGCGCTGATTCGTGCGGCCGAACAGCTCGCGACGGTGACGGTACAGACCGACCACGAGTTCGAGATGCTCGAACGCTACGGCCAGATCCTCGACCGGTTCCCGGTTCTGCTCGAGTACTTCCGCCTCGGCCAGCAGATAAGCGGCGATCCGCTGAACATCCAGTCGCTCGTGCCTCAGTCGCGCTGATGAACTACTTCTACAACTTCGACAAGATGAAGTACGTCAAGGGCGATCGCCCCGCGGGGTGCATTCTCTGTCTGCTCGTCGAGCAATCCCCGAACGTCGTCGATCTCACCGTCTACTCCGACCAGCTGTTCACTGTCTGCGTCAATCTCTACCCGTACAACCCGGGCCATCTGATGATCTTTCCGAATCGCCACATCGAGGACATTCGCGACTACTCACCCGAGGAGGACGAGCGTGTCGCCCGGTTGACACGGAAGTTCCTCGACATCGTCGATTCGACGCATCAACCCGCAGCGTTCAACATCGGGTACAATATGGGCCCATCCGCGGGTGCGTCGATCGACCACCTCCACATGCACCTCATCCCGCGCTACCCGCGCGAGATCGGTATCGCCGACCTTGTCGGAGGGACCCGCGTACTGATCGAGGATCCGCGCGTCACGCGTGACCGTGTCATCGCGGCGATCGACTCCCACAAGCCCGATCAGTAGCCCTCCTCCATCGCGCGAACCTGCTTGATCAACCGGTCGAACTGCTCGAGCTTCGCGGCCTGCTGCTCGATCAGCGCGTCGAGCCCATCGACCTCGTTGACGCGACGGTCAACCGCCGCGTATCGCTCGCGCGTCTGATCGGTTAACCCGGCCCGAATCGCTTCGCACACCTTCAGCAGACCGCGAGCGTGTTCGGCGGTGCGGTCGACCAGGAGCGTTGCCTCGCGGTCGCGCTGCGACACGATGTTCCGGTACGAGCGGTTGAGCGACGCGTCCTTCTCCACACCGTATCTGACGCGGTAGTACGACTTTCCGTCGTCGGTATCGGGGGAGAAGCTTTCGTCGAAATCTTCGATATCCGCGTACGTTTCGTCCATTCCCGCAACGTGCACGACCAGATCGCTCGACGAATCGCGCTGCCGGACGGGCAGAATCCGACCGAGCGTGCGGAACATCTCCTGCATCCTGCCGCGGTAAAGGAACCTCAGGAACGCGTTGGAAAGCGTCAGAGAGCGAATGCGGCGATAGTCGGGACCGCCAACCTTGTCCGACACGAGCTGCACCCCGGTCCTGAAGAACGCCATCGGCGGTGGCGGGGCACCAAAAAGTCGCTTGACCATGCGGTCGACGACGCCACGCCGTATCTCGGCGAACCGCGCATCGAGCTCGCTGAGCACCCGGATCATCAGATGACTCCGGTAGAACTCCTTCAGGCGGATTTCCGGAGCGTACGGCTTCACGCGCAGCCACGGATCGCGGGAATAGTAGCGGATCAGATCGGCGAACGGAACACGCCTCGACAAGATGCGGCACGCATCGTGCAGATCGTGCATGCCGGCGCGCAGCTGCTCCACGCGTTCCTTGCGGGCGCGATACCCCTCCTCCTCCTTGCGTTCGGCCGCGTGCGGATCAACGCCCCCGGCCACGTCGACTGCACCCGGCGCGTCGCTCGCGCGGTTGTCCTCCCGGTCCTTCAACTCCAGGTACCGATCGAGCACCTCGGTGTGGACGTAGAAGTCGTTCGACAACTTGGCCGCGTTGTGCAACCCGAAGTAGAGCGCCTCGATCATCGGAAGCCCCGCTGATGCGGGGGTCTCCTTGAACGGAGGGACCTCTTCCGGAGGCGCAATACCGGGATCGAACCCGAACGTCGCGAAGAACACGTTGTAGTCCAGAAGCGCTATCTGGCGCAGGTGATAGAGCGGTGAGAGCCCCTCCGACAGTTTTTGGAACAACTCCTTCG
>SKVA01000422.1 GCA_007129695.1 Spirochaetaceae bacterium
AACCGTTTTGCTCGTTCTCTTCCACGTCCCAGCCGTAGCTCGTTAACCGGCGTCGCGGGTCGCGCTGCCACGTCACGGTCGCCTTTACTCCCCCCCGGGGTTTCGCTATGATACTGGTTGGCGCGCGGCCGCGCGTCGATGGTGCCGTACCCAAGTGGCCTAAGGGAGAGGTCTGCAAAACCTTTATTCACCGGTTCGAATCCGGTCGGCACCTCTATGTTCGCTTCGCGAACCAGAACTACAAGCCGGGGGCGCTGCGCGCCTTCCGGTCGGCACCTGTGTGTCCACTTCGTGGACCAGTACTGCAAGCCGGGGGCGCTGCGCGCCTTCCGGTCGGCACCTGTGTGTTCACACAGTGAACCAAGCCTGCAAGCCGGGCGGCGCGGCGCGCCTGCCGGTCGGCACCTTGGGTCGGGATCTCTGATACAATCGCGACATGAAGATCACTACGCTGAAGATGGTGCACGTGCCGCCGCGGTGGCTGCTGTTGCGGGTGGAGACCGATGAGGGCGTCGTCGGGTACGGCGAGCCGATCGTCGAAGGACGGGCACGGACCGTCGAGCAGGCGGTTCGCGAGCTCGAACCCTACCTGATCGGGCACGATCCGCGCCGGATCGAGGCGATCTGGCAGCGCCTCTACAAGGGGAGCTTCTACCGCGGCGGACCGATCCTGGCGAGCGCCGTCAGCGGCGTCGATCACGCGCTGTGGGACATCAAAGGGAAATGGCTCGGAGCGCCGGTGTACGAGCTGATCGGGGGACGCGTCCGCGACCGGATCGCGTGCTACGCGCACGTAGCGACCGGCTCCTCCGACCAGTACGAGATCGCGGTCGCCGAAGGCGCCGAAGCCCGCGTGCAGGAGGGATTTTCGGCGGTCAAGCTGGGAGTCCCGGCGCCGATGGCGATGCTCGAGTCACCCGAACGGATCGAGTCGGTCGCCCGGGTCTTCGCGGCCGTTCGGGACCGGGTCGGTCCGAAGACCGGCATCGCGATCGACTTCCACGGGCGGGTGGCGCCGACGCTCGCACGACAGATCATCCGCGCGATCGAGCCGTACACGCCGCTGTTTGTCGAGGAGCCCGTCCTGGCCGAAGAGCTCGAGGCGATGGCCGACATCGCGCGCTTCACGCACATCCCGATCGCGACCGGAGAGCGGATGTACACGCGCTGGGGCTTCAAACAGCTGTTCGAGCAGCGCGCGGCGTCGATCATCCAGCCCGACCCCAGCCACGCCGGGGGGATATCTGAGACGCGACGCATCGCGGCCGCGGCCGAGACCTACGGAATCGGGCTTGCACCTCACAATCCGCTCGGTCCGGTGAACCTGGCCGTCTGTCTCCAGATCGACGCGTGCACGCCCAACTTCACGATCCAGGAACTCGCCGGCCGCGAAGACGGACGCGACCTGGGAGTCGGGATCATCCGCGATCCGTTCAAGATAGTCGACGGATCGATCGAGGTCCCGGAGGGACCGGGACTCGGCATCGACATCGACTGGGACGATCTGGTCGACCGGTCGAAGAGCTCGGGCTACGACGGATCGTGGGAGACGCCGCAGCTGGAGTACGCCGACGGCAGTTTCGCGCCGTGGTGACCGGCAGACCCGATGCGACTGTTCGTCGCGATCCCGCTGCCGGGTGATCTCACGCGCGTCCTGACGGAGGGCCAGCCCGCGATCGAGCAGGTCCGGTGGGTGGCGCCCGACAACCTGCATCTCACGCTCAAGTTCATCGGTGATGCGGCAGGCGACTGCGCGACCGCGCTCCGCGATGAGATCCAGGCACGGATTCGTGGTGTGGACACGCCGTGGATCGAGTGCACCGGGGCCGGCGTCTTTCCGCCGAAAGGAGCGCCGACCGTCGTCTGGGCCGGCGTGCGGCCTCAACAGTCGCTCATCGCGCTCCACCGGTCGATCGACGACGCGTGCGCGCGCTACGGTATCGCCCGCGATCGCACCGCGTACCGACCGCACATCACGGTTGCGCGGATCCGGTCAGAACGGGGTCGCCGGCGGCCACAAGCCGGTCGCGCGGCGGCAGCGGTCGCGTGGGTGATGGAGCGCCGATACCCGCCCGGCTTCGCAACCGACCGGTGCGTGCTCTTCCGGAGCGACCTTGGTCCGGCCGGACCGGTCTATACCGAAGTCGCTTCGTTCGGGTTCTCCTGAGCCTGCGCGAGGATACGCGACCGCCAGTCGAGCCCGTCGCGGAGGTACGCCTGGTACCACGCGAGCGCGCAGAGCATGATCGCGTGCGAGTGGAAATCGGGTCGGCGTAGCTCGATGACGTCGCGCTGCGCTACGATCGCTACGTCGAGCGTCTCGTTCGGGTCGAGCCGCTGCGCCGTGACCCGACGGAGATCCTCAGCGACGAACGTGAAGACCCGGTTGGTCATGAAGGCCGGATTGGGGTTCGAGACGCCTATCAGCACCAGCCGACCGGCGGCGTAGCCGGTCTCTTCCTCAAGCTCGCGCGCGGCGGCCTGCTCCGGCGTCTCGCCGGCGTCGACGATCCCGCCGGGGAACTCGACGGTGAGGGTCTGCGATCCGTGGCGGAACTGACGGGCCATCACGAAGCCGGGCTCTGCGCCGTCGGTGACCGGCGCGATCACGTTGCACCAGTCGGGGGACTCGACGACGACGAACCGTCCGATCCGCCCGTCGATCGACGCACGCTCGCTCTCCACAACCGTGAAGATCGCGGCGTCCGCGACCGTGGTGCGGGCACCCTCGGTCCACCTCAGGTGCTCTTCGCCGGACCGGTCGGAAGGATCAGTCGGATGCATCGGCCCGTCCGTGCCCGCCCGACTCATCGAACAGGCCGTACACCGACCGGAGGCCCGCGGCAAGAATATGCGACATCCTCGATGCCATCTGTTCCTTCGTGATCGGGATGTCGAACTCGGCACGCAGATGGTGAATCCCCTGCACGATCGCCAGGAAGCTGCCGGCCAGGAGCTCCGGCATCGGCGCGTCGGCGATCGATCCTCCGGCGCCCGACCTGGACGCGCGGACGAAGGCGTCCATGATCGGGCCCTGGAGCGACCGGTGCATCTTCATCGCGACCCGCGCGCGGTCGGCCGGCTCGATCTGTTCCAGATCGCTGTCTAGCATGCGGAACAAGTCGATCTTTGGCTGCGACAGGTAGAACCGCGCAGCCGCATCGAGCTCCGCCTCGAGCCCGCTATCGGCCCGACGAATCGCCGCGTCGAGCCCCGACCGGTAGCGATCCATCGCCGCGTCCAGGACGGCCAGGAACATCTCGGGCTTCCCCCCGGGGAAATGGTAGTAGAGCGACGCCGCCCTGACGCCGAGCGCATCGGAGATGTCGCGGAGCTTCACCGCCTGGTATCCGCGCTCCATGAACAGCCGCTCGGCGCACTCGAGCACGCGCGCACGCGGCGAATCGCGATCGGCCCCCGGGTTCTGCACGCCGCAATCCTACTCGAAATCGGGTCCGCCGAACAGCTCGTCGATCGCGTGCCCGTCGAGTCGGGCGCTCTCGAGCGCGTTCAGCGCCAGATCGGAGCGCATCGCGTCGATGTCGAACCGCCGATTCGCGATCGTGACCTCGCGCCGGGCGATCTCTATGTCGGTTACCATCCCCAGGTCGCGAAGCCCTACGTCGCTCGCAAGCTGATCGATCTCGAACCGCAAATCGAACTCGGCCAGCTCGATCCGGCGGCGCAGCGTGTCGGCGCGTGCGGAGAGAATCGCGCGACTGGCCGCGTCGTCATCGTCCTGCAGTGCAACCTGAGACTCGGCGAGCGCGACCGCGATCGACGCCTGTTCGACGGCGCGCGCACGCGCGCGCGCTGTGTCGAGCGGGACGTCGACGCCGATCGACACGACGACGTCTACGCCGGCGCCTTCGCCGAAGTAGTCGGTAAGCGCACCGGAGAGCGTGTCCGGCGACTCGCGACTGTCCTGATACCGTGGGGTCAGGCTCAGCGCGATGCGTGCGGTCGCGCGCTCGCTCTTGCGGCTGCGAGCGAGCTCTATGCGCGCTTCCTCGGCGGCGTTCCGGGCCTGGAGCATCGACGTGGTCGCGCGGTCCATCGGCTCATCGGCGAGCGGCGGCGACCACACCTGGTCGTCCAGACCGACTCCCGGACCGAACCCGAGCCCGGTCAGGCGCGACAGCTCGACTTCGACCTCGCGCGCGGCAAGCTGGTTCTGCAGCTCGATGTCGCGCGAACGGTTGCGCTGCACCTCCAGCGTGGTCAACAGCTGGCGCGAACCGTCGCCCTGTTCGACGCGAACCGTCGCCTCGGCGAGCTGGAGCGTCAGGAGCTCCTGCTGCGCGCGCTGCAGGTCGATCGATCGGCGAAGCAGTCCGAGCTGCTGGTAGAGACGTACAACGGCAAGCGCGACCTGCTCACGGCCGGCGCGTACGGCGAGCACGGCTCCGCCGACCGACGCGTCGGCGGCTGAGAGCGCGAGCCGTGGTTGCTCGGTATCGATGAACCGGCCGTCGACGAACAGCGGCTGGACGAGCGACGCGGACAGCGACGGGGTCAATGAGAATGACGCGGTCGGGTCGTCGTCCGACCGGGTCACTGTCGCTGCGGCCGAGGCGGTGGTCCCGGCGGTCAGCACTCCGGCGCTCGGTAACGGCTGGCGCACGGCAAGGCCGACTCCGGACGTATGGGTCGCGCTCGATACGGTCTGCGGAGGAAAGTCGGCGATACTCGATATGGACGCGAAGTTGCTGCCCCGCTGCGTGCGCAGCGCGTACGCGGGGTCCGCCGACAGCGTGAACCCCGGACGGGTAGAGTCTACGATCGCGTCGCGTGCGAGCTCGGTCAGGCGGACACGCAGCGCCGCTTGCTCGACCGAAGGACTCTGCGCGATCGCCGATCGCACCGCATCGTCTACGCCGATCCTCTGTACGCGATCGGACGTTTCATCGGCGCCGACAGCCACGGTCATGACCACGAGCGCCCAAACACCGATAATCCGAACTGGTTTCATCACGAGCCCTCCCTGAGGTCTACGTACTCTGCATCGGGCTCGCGGGCGACCCGATCACCGCCCGGCTGAGGCGGCTGCTGGGAAGAGGCGTGGTCGCTGACAACGGTGTCGTCGCCGGCCTCGTCCGCCTCGCGCGCGAGCGCAAGGTGACGGCGGAACCGCTGTTCGGCGCGCGGGTTGTCAAAGAGCAATCCGTACAGGCACGGAACGACCGCAAGCGCGGTCACGGTCGAAAAGACCAGACCGAAGATGATCGTGCTCGCCATCGGCCCCCAGATCACCGACGTTCCGCCAAGGCCAATCGCGGTTGGCAGGAGCCCCGCGATCGTCGTGAGGCTCGTCAGGATGATCGGGCGCAGACGCGTCGACGCACCCTCTACAACCGCTGCAGCGACCGGAACGCCCGCGGCGCGCCGCTCGTTGACGAAGCTGACCAGAACGATGGTGTCGTTAACCGCGATCCCCGCGAGCGCAACCGACGCGTAGATGACGGTCGTCGACAGCGGGGTGCCTGAGAGGACCAGAAACAGGACGACGCCGACGAACGCGAACGGGACCGACAGGAGTATCAGCAGCGGCTGCGTGTAGCTGCGGAACTGCCACCCAAGGATCAGGTATATGAGGAGGACTCCGATCAGGAAGATGCGCAGGATCTCGATGAGCAGGTTCGTGAAGTCGGCGAAGGTCCCGCCGACGTTGAGCGAAAGCCCCGGATAGATCGGGAGCACGTCGCGCTCGAAGAGCGCGACGATGTCATCGTTTATCTGCGACAGGTTCGCCTGACTGAACGCATCGGCGGTGATCGTAACCTCCCGCTTGCCGTCGCGACGGCTGATCGCGGCGAGCGCGCTCGAGTCGCTGATGCTCGCCACCGATGAAAACGCGATCAACCGTCCGTCGCGCGTCGGAATACGCAGCTGCGCGATGTCGCCGACCGAAGCCGACTCGGTACCGGCGTACCGGACTATGACGTCGAACTCCTCGTTGTTCACAAACACCGACGATGCGCGCAGGCCGTCGAAGGTGGTCCGTATGAAGCTCCCGACCTCCTGATCGGTGAGGCCGAGCCGCGCGGCGCGCTCCCGGTCGACGACGACCTGGAGCTCGGGCGTGCCGTCGTCCAGGTTGTCCGCGATGTTGAACAGCTCCGGGAACGTCGCGAGCCGATCGGTGATCATCGCTGACGCGCGTCCGAGTTCGACGAAACTGTCGCCGAACACACGAAAGCTCACCGGTGCGCTCGTCGGAGGACCGTTCGTCGCGCGCCTGAACTGAACCGAGTCGGCTCCCGGAATATCGAAGGTCATCTCCTGCGCGTCGGCGATGATCTCGGTGATCGAACGCGTACGCCCCTCGTCCTGCTCGGTCAGGTCGACGATGATCTGAGCGACGTTGTTGCGTCGGACGATTCCCGTCTGGCTCTGCGAAACACCGACCGTCGAGTTCACCGAAACGATCTCGCCGTTGCCGACGAGCGGCAACAGTCGTTCCTCGTACCGTCGTACGATCTCATCGGTGCGCGCCTGCGGTGACCCTACGGGGAGCTCAAGCTCGATGTAGAACACCGAAAAGTCCTCCGCGCTGAACAGGTCCTGCTGGATCGACGGAACAAGCGCGAAGACCCCGATCAGAACAGCGAGCATCACGCCGACGGTGAGCCCTCTGAACCGGTAGAGCCGCGCGATCAGCCGGCCGAACGCGTCGCGCATCGCGTCGAAGAATCTGCGAACCGGCTCGCGGTTGCCGCCGGGCCAGTCGGCGTAGTGCGACGGGAGGAAGAACGCCGCCTCGAAGGTCGACGCGATCAGCGCGATCGTGACGGTCAACGGGACAACCCGCAGGAACAGTCCGATCACGCCAGGCAGCAGCGTGAGAGGAAGGAACGCGGCAACGGTCGTCGCGGTCGCGGCGACCACAGGAATGATCACTTCGTTCGTGCCGACGACCGCTGCCCGATGCTTGCTCAGCCCCAGTTGCTGGCGGCGGTAACTGTTTTCGACGATCACGATCGAGTGGTCGACGACGAGTCCGAGCACCAGCACGAGTCCGAACAGCGTGTTGCTGTTCAGCGTTTCGCCGAGCGCCTCGAGCACGACGAACGTGATCGCGAAGCTCAGCGGTATTCCGATTGCGGTCATGATTGCGTTTCGAAACCCGATGAACACGAACAGGATCAGAACAAGAAGCCCGAACCCCAGGATCGCGTTACTGACCAGTATGTTGATGCTCTGACGGATCTGAACGGTCGAGTCGTTCGACAGGCTGAACGCGACGCGGGGGTCTGCGGTCTCGCGGATGAGGTCGAGTTCCTCCCGAACCGCGTCGATGACGCCGACCGAGTTCCCACGAGGAACCTTGGTGACTCTCAGCACGAGCGCGGGCTCGCCGTTGAAGCGCGAAACGACCCCCGAACGCTCGAAGTCGAGCTGCGAGACGGCCACGTCGCGCACCGTCACGACTCCGTCGGCGGTGCTGCGCACGACTATGTCTGCGAACGCGTCGACCGCATCGATGCTTCCGACCGTCCGCAACAGGAACTCCCTGCCCCCGGTGGAGATCGTTCCTCCGGGAATGGTCACGTTTCGTCCCTGTATCGCGGCCACGACCTGTCCGATATCGAGCCCGAGCGACTCCATACGGTCCTGGTTGACCGCGATCGTGATCTCTCGATCTCTCCCGCCGATGAGATCAACCCCGGACACATCATCGCGTCGACGGATCCGCGTCGCGAGCGACCGCGCGGTCTGGTCGAGGGTCGCGAAGTCTACCGGACCGTGGAGCACGACCTCGATGACCGGGAGGAAGTCGTTCGACGAAAAGTCGGAGATGCTCGCCTGGAGCGTCCCGCTCGGCAGCGACACACGCGTGAACCGGGTCTGAACATCCTGGAGCGCGCGTGCGAACGCGTCGTTCGACATGCCGTCGTCAAACTCGAGCGTCACGATCGACAGCCCCTCGCTGGTGGTCGACCGGATCGCCTGGAGACCATCGATCCCCTGCATCTCGTTCTCTACCGGTACCGTGACGCTCTGCTCGACGTCCTCGGCGGACACGCCGGGGTACGGTACGACGACGTTGATGAAGAAGAGCGGCACCTCGGAGAACTGCTCGCGCGGGAGGCGAACCAGACTGAACGCACCGAGCGCGAGCACCGCGATCATCACGATGTTCACCAGGACCGGATTCTTGACCGAAAACCGGGCCAGACTCATCGCGAGGCTCCGTTCGCCGCTGCCGTCCGCGTGGTCGGCTCGACCCGATCCCCGTGCGTCAGCGTCCGTAGTCCCGATACGATGACCTGCTCGCCGGCTTCGACGCCGGAGAGAATCGCGACACGCTCTCCCTCCCGCTCACCGACGGTCACGACGCGCCGCTCGGCAACGCCGTCGCCGGTCGCGACGAACAGCGAGCGCTCATCACCGCGGGACAGAAGCGCGCCTGCCGGGACTACCAGACGGACCGGCGCGCCGACGGGCGGGATGCGCACGCGCGCCGACAGGCCGGCGCGGACAAGCGTTCCGGGAGGCTGCTCCCACCGCACCACCACCGGAAAGCTGCCGGTCTGCGGGTCGCTGCCCGCGGCGATTGCTGCGATTTCGGCGCGGATCTCACCGGTTCCGGCCGCTGGAACGCTCACGAAGGCGGCCCCGCCGACACGCAGGTATCGAATCTCCCGCTCGCCGACCGACAGGCGGATCTCCATCGTGCTGATGTCGATGATGCGCGCGACTACGACTCCGGCGGTCACGAAGCTCCCGGGCTCGACCGACGGCGATCGCGCGGCGACCAGACCGTCGAACGGCGCGACGATGGTGCGATCGGCGAGGGCCTTTTCGGCTTGCGCGAGTCTGGCGCGCGCGCCGGCGAGCGCACCACGAGCCTGCGTCAGCTGCGCCTGCGACGCATTACCCGACCCGACGAGCCGCTCCGTTGTCGCGACGGAAAGCTCCGCAGACACCACGGCCTGCCGGGCCTCTTCGACGGTCAGCTCCTGGATGAGCGGATCGAACGTCACCAGCACTTGCCCCGCCGTGACCGGTTCGCCGAGATCGAACGACGCGGTCTGCACGACGCCCTGCGTCTCAGCGACGACGCTGACCTCACGCGTTGCCGACACCATCCCTGACGCGGCGATATCGGGAACCAACCGGGTGCGCTCGGCCGCGACGACCTCTACCGGGAGCGGGGGCAGCGCCGCGACTCGCTCCATTACCCACGGAGCCGACGCTTCGGTCGCCGCGTCGAGCGATCGATCGCATCCGGCCAGGACGATCACGACCAGCGTCATGGCTGCCACTACTGCTATGTGCTTCCTCATGCGGCGGAAGATAATACGGATTATATGGAGAGAAAAGATAAATCTACCTAGATATTGTTAGTTCAGGGGCGCCGCATCTCGGGGGTGTCGGTGGGCCTGCAGTTGCTGCGTCACACCGGGAAATCTCGGTATATTCCAGCTATGTACGACCGGATGCAACGGCTTATCACCGCGCTCATGCACCAGCTCTACGAGCGCGACGACGCGGTGAGGCTCGGGCTGCTCGCGTCGCTCGCCGGTGAAAGCATGTTCATGCTCGGGCCGCCGGGAACCGGGAAGAGCCTGATCGCGCGACGCCTCCAGCGCGCGTTCGCCGACGCGCGCGCGTTTTCGTACCTGATGGGACGCTTCAGCACACCCGACGAGGTGTTCGGACCGCTGTCAATCCGAGCGCTTCGCGACAATGACCGGTACGAGCGCACCACCGAACACTACCTGCCCGATGCGGATGTCGTCTTCCTGGATGAGATATGGAAGGCGAGTCCACCGATCCAGAACGCGCTGCTCACTGCGCTCAACGAGCGGGTCTACCGCAACGGAGCGACCGAAGTCGCGCTGCCGCTCAAGGCGTTCATCGGCGCGTCCAACGAGCTTCCCGAGGAGAGCGATGAGTCGGCGGCGTTCTGGGACCGTTTCCTGGTACGGATCGTGGTCGAGCCGATCCGTGGCGAACACCGGTTCGCGACGCTGGTGCGCGAGACCGACGATCCGTACTCGGTCGACATCCCGGTAGAGCTGCAGATCCGCCCCGTCGAGTACGCCGATCTCCAGCGCCGTGCGCAGGCGATTGAGCTGTCCGATCGTGTGATCGGCCTCCTGTCGGCGATCCGGAGCCGACTCGCGTCCGATCGCGACGGCCGGCAGGTGTACGTCTCCGACCGGCGCTGGAAGAAGATCGTGCGTCTGCTTCGGATGAGCGCGCTGCTCCACGACCGCGACACCGTTGAGCCGGTCGACTGCGCCTTACTCCGGTCGTGCCTGTGGAGCACGCTCGATGATCTCGAGTACGTGACAACGGTGGTCTCTGAGGAACTCGCGGCGCGTTCGGGCAGCCGCGATCTCTCGGCTGCCGCCGCGGCGGCGACCGAAGACCTCCGGGATCAGATCTCCGGGCTCACGCAGCGCCGCGTCGTGCGCCAGATCGACACCCCGCGACGCTACCGACAGGAGTACTACCGGCTCATACCCGCGGAAGATGCCGAAGAGGGCGCGGACGATTCAACGATCCTCGCGTGGCACGGCGATATCGACGACCTGTCAATCGGATCGCAGACAGACGTAGACATCTTCTTCTACGACGCGTCGGAACAGCTGACCGGTTCGCAGGAGGTCGCGATTCTCCGACGGTCGGAGGTGGACCTCGATATAGACGGGGACCGGTACGCGATCGAGGTCGAGCGCGCGGAGGCAGAGGTGACCGAGTCGCGCTCACCGAGCACCGAGGAACGTCGAGAGGTCGTGAGTCGGATCGAGCAGCTGCTCGAGCGCGTCGACCACCAGATCGACGAGCTGATCGAAACGCAATCGGCGCTCGAAGACGGCGCGCGCGCGCATCTCTTCGTTGCGCAGGAGGATATCGATCTGGTCGTCGGCTCGGTCCGCGACACGGCGACCCGGCTGTCGGAGATCAGGATGCTCGTCACCGACCTGGCCACCCAGACGACAGGGGCATAGGTGCACGTCTGCCGCTACTTTCACGACGATCCGCTCCCCGATGCGTTGCGTGAGGAGCTCGAGGACGAGCTGTACCGCAGACTGATCGGACACAATCGAAACGACGCGGCGGCCGACCAGGATGCCGAAGTCGCGTCACCGGTCCGGCTGACGCTCAGGCGGTTGCTCGCCACGGCCGATTTCGAGCGGTACACCGCCGGTAACGCGCGCATGAGCGAACGGATCGCGCACGAGGCGGTGCACTGGACGGGGCACCGATGGGCGGCGATGGAGGCTCACCAGGATCTGGACGCGGAGGAAGCCGAACTCGACCGGATCGCCAATGAGGCTCCGGCCGAACCTTCGGTCGCGAACGGCGCGGTCAGGCGCGTCGCCAAGCGTGCCGCAGCAGCGCGTCCGGAGCTCGCCGGTGCGGCACGCGCAGCGATGACGGACATCCCCGGTGATCCGCGCCGAGCCCGGCTCGAGTGCAACGCGCGCATCGGATACCTGGTCCGTGCGTGGCGACAGAGAGTAGCCGCCGACCGCTCGTGGCGCGACGCGCGCGCGCTCGGCCGCGCGGTCGGGAGCTTCATCCGCGAGATCCAGGACGCGCTCCCGGGGCTTGCCCGGGCGCAGGAGCTCGTGCGGGACGCGCTCGGCAACGACGACGCGCTGTGGGATCTGTCGATCCACGAATGGGAGACGCTCGACACGCGCGGGCTCGACGCGGCGGCAACGACGCTTGGTCAGAACCCTGAGATCGAACGGCTTGCGCAGATCCTGGGGCGCAGCCGCGCGGTGACCAATGAACGACGCGTACAGCGAGTCGAACGCACGGTGCGCGCGCACAGCGTCGGCA
>SKVA01000419.1 GCA_007129695.1 Spirochaetaceae bacterium
CTCAGCAGATCGATCACAAGCGTCACCGTGTTCGAAAAGTCCTGCGTGTCCGACGTGACGCGGCTCACGATTCGGCCGACCGGGTGCTCGTCGAAGAAGCTCATGTCCAGGTCGACGACGTGCGCGAAGACGTCGCGTCGCAGCGCGAGCACGACGTCCCCGATCACCCGGGCGGCCGTGCGTTGGCGAACGAAGTTGAACAGCCACGCCGTCGCGCCGACAGCGAGCACGATCGCGCTCATCGTCACGATGAAGCCGACGGTGTTGCGGCCCGTGACCGCGTCGATCGCGCGCGATATCACGATCGGCGCGACCGCCTCCAGGAGCGAACTGACCGCGAGCACGAACGCAACCAGCACCATCGCACCCCGATGCGGGATGAAGTAGCGCGTGATCCGGCCGATCAGATCGCGGTCGGAGTAGTTTCGGTCGTACGACTCGGTTTCCAGGCCGTCCAGGATAAACGCCATCGGGACTCCTATACGTACGCGAAGATGCGGCGGTACGCGTCGCTGCGCGCCAGGAGATCCTCGTGTCTCCCGACGTCGAGCAGTCGCCCGCGCCTCAGCAGAACGATCCGGTCGGCGTGGCGAATCTGGCTCAGCCGGTGCGTTATCAGGATCGTCGTTCTGCCGCCGGCGATCCGGCGCATCGCCTGCTGGATCTGATCCTCGGTCCGGCTGTCGATCGCGCTCGTGCTGTCGTCAAGGATGAGAATCCGAGGGTCGGTGAGGAACGCGCGCGCGATCGCGATGCGCTGCTTCTGTCCGCCGGAGAGCGTGACCCCGCGCTCGCCGATCTCGGTCTCGTAGCCGTCCTTGAACGAGCGAATGAACTCGTCGGCCTGCGCCTGCTCGGCCGCGTGCACGATGTCGGCCATCGACGCGTCGGGCCTGCCGAACGCGATGTTCTGCGCGATCGTCATCGAGTAGAGAAATACGTCCTGCTCGATACTCGATATCTGACCGCGCAGGCTCTCCAGATCCCACTCGCGAACGTCGACCCCGTCGATCAGCACCGATCCGGACGAGACGTCGAAGATCCGGTTGATCAGCCGCGTCAGCGTCGTCTTCCCGGCACCGGTCTGCCCGACGATCGCGATCGTCTCTCCCGGATCGACGGTGAAGCTCACGTCGCGGAGTACCCCTTCGTTGTCCGCCCGGCCCGCCGGCCGGCCCTCCTCCGCGCTCGTTGCCCCACCCTCGGTCGCCCCGGCTCCGGCAACTACGCCGGCGAAGTCGAAGCCGACGGCGCGAAACTCGATCCGTCCTTCGATCCGCGCCGAATGCCCGCCGCGGTTCTGGTCAAGCGACGTGCGCTGCGTGATCATCGCCAGGATCCGCGCCGCCGACGCGACACCCAGCTGGACCAGATTGAACGAGAAGATCGAGATGAACGTCGCGAAGCGGAACGTTCCGAACAGACCCATGAAGCTGACGACCTGCCCGAGCGTCACCGCGCCACCGCGCCAAAGCAGAAGCCCGTGCAGCAGCGCCGCACCCCAGCACACGGCGAACGCCATCATCGGCCAGTAGCGCGCCTGGATATCGCCCTGCTTCACGAAGTAGTCACGGAATACGCGCGCGGTGCCGACGAACTTGTCCAGCTCGTAGCGCTCCTGCACGTTCGACTTCACGACCTCGATTCCGCCGATAGCGTCGGCAAGATACGTGTTCATCGCGCCGAACGCCTCGCGCTGCGCGCGGCTGACCGGCTCCAGACGTCGGTTGTAGTCCCACACGGTAAGGACCAGCAATGCCAGAAAGACGAGCGGTACGACGGCGAAGCGAACATCCATCGACACGATCATCGCGAGCGGAACCAGAATCGCGAGCGCGCTGTCGATGATCAGCATGAGCCCGGGGCTCCACATCATGTTGAGTGCGCGCACGTCGTTCGTCGAACGCGCCATCACATCGCCGACGCGCTGCGCGGCGTGGAAGCTCTGGCTCTTGCCCAGGAGGCTGCGATAGAGCTCCTCGCGGCTGTCACGCTCGACCCGCTGCGCGAGGAACTCGTTTGCGAAATTGCGCGCCAGGCCGGTGAGTCCCTGGAGCACCGCCGACCCGGCGATCACGAGCGCGACGAGCAGCAGCTCGCGCTGCGCCCACCCGTCGCGGCTCACAACGTCAAAGCCGCGACCGATCGTGAGCGGGACGTTCCCGTACGCCCAGTTGTTCACGATCGACGTGACCACGAGCGCGAGCGGCAGCCACCAGTAGCGCATCGCGTGCGCGGTGATCCACCGCAGCGGGCTCGACGTCGGGTAATCGCGCGCGTGCTCTACGTGGAACTCGCGCGCGTGACCCGCGGATAACGCCAATCGATTACCCGACCGACGGCAATCCGGAGAGCGCCATCGCGATCTCTTCGGCCGGGTACTCGTACGCCTCGAGCTTCCCGGCGTGGTAGTCCAGGTACGCCTGCATGTCGAAGTGACCGTGGCCGCAGAGGTTGAACGCGATCGCCTTGCTCTCACCCGACTCCTTGCACTTGAGCGCCTCGTCGATCGCCGCGGCGACCGCGTGATTCGCCTCCGGCGCGGGGACGATGCCTTCGGCCTGCGCGAACTGGACGCCCGCGGCGAAGGTCCGCATCTGGTCGTACGACACAGTCGTGAACTCGTTCTCCTGCGCCAGGTGGCTCACGAGCGGTGCCATGCCGTGGTAGCGCAATCCTCCCGCGTGAAATCCCGGCGGCATGAAGGTGCTACCGAGCGTGTGCATCTTCATCAGCGGCGTCGTGTGCGCGGTGTCGCCGAAGTCGTACGCGAACTTGCCCTTCGTCAGCGACGGGCACGCCGACGGTTCGACCGCGATCACGTCGACCGCCCTACCCCCGCGGAGCTTCGCGCCGATGAACGGGAAGACGAAGCCGGCGAAGTTGGAGCCGCCGCCGGTGCACCCGATGAGCACGTCGGGGTAGTCGTCGGCCATCTCGAACTGCTCGATCGCTTCCAGGCCGATCACCGTCTGGTGGAGGAGCACGTGATTCAGGACGCTTCCGAGCGCGTACTTCGTATCGTCGGACTGCGCGGCGACCTCAACCGCTTCGGAGATCGCGATGCCAAGGCTGCCCGAAGCGTTCGGGTTTGCCGCGAGGATCGCACGCCCCGCGTTCGTCTGGTCGCTCGGGCTCGGGAGCACCGTCGC
>SKVA01000496.1 GCA_007129695.1 Spirochaetaceae bacterium
CGGTGTAGTACCGTCGGTTGTAGAACTCGTGCGCCTCCATCCGCGCGCCCTTCGGAAGCTCGGCGTTGCGCCGGTACTTCCCCGTGAGCATTCCCGCGGCGAGCGGGTTGTACGGGATCACCGCGAGCCCTTCGCGCTCGACGACCGGAAGGACCTCGAGCTCGATCGCGCGGTTGAGCGCGTTGTACGGCGGCTGGATCGACACGAATGATTCGCACAGGGCGCTGCGCTGTCGCTGGAGGAAGAGGAGCAGCTGGTAGCCGCGGAGGTTCGAGCAGCCGATGTAGCGCACCTTGCCCGCGCGGACCAGATCGTCGAGCGCGCGAGCCGTCTCGTCGACCGGAGTCTGCGGGTGCCAGCGGTGGATCTGGTAGAGGTCGATCACGTCGGTCTGGAGTCGGCGCAGGCTATGGTCGACCTCGTTCATGATGTGGTAGCGCGATAGCCCACCGTCGTTCGGGCCGGGTCCCATGGAGCTGTACACCTTCGTCGCCAGTACGATCGACGACCGGTTTCCGCGTTCGCGAATCCACGCGCCGACGGTCTCTTCGGTTGCGCCGGCTGAATAGCCGTTCGCGGTATCCAGAAAGAACCCGCCGAGGTCGGCGTACGCATCCATGATCCGGAACGACTCGGCGCGATCGGCCTCGCGCGCGAACGTCATCGTTCCCAGGCACACGTTCGACACCTGCAGGCCACTGGTTCCCAGCTGTACGGTCTTCATCGGTCCAGCATATCGGCTGGTCGGTCACCATTCAAGCGACCGTGCGAAAGGAGCTTCACGCCGACGATCGCGTCTCCGCGGAGATAGATCGCGCCGCGGTGGGGCGGGCCTGACGCGGGCGACCATTCGACGACGATCGTGCTCCGCGCCGCTGCGCTTTGGTCGTCTCCCGGCCAGAAGGCGAGCGTGGCGACGATCGTGTACCGTGGCGTGTGGAACCGGGCAGCCATGTCGGGCGTCGGGACCGGATTGCGCTCAGTGTCTGTTGAACCGGCGATCCCGATCGCGATCGCGATCGCGATCAGATCGTTGGTCGTAGCGGCGGGCTTCAGTGAACGGTCGACGAACCGATGGATCGCGGTCACCGCTATGGCCGCGGTCACGGCGATCGCCAGCGCCGACAGCGCCAGGAGCGCCGACCTCACAGGCGGTCGCCCGGATCGAACAACGCGAACGGGCCGACGATCGTCCAGCAGCGGGTCATGCCGCGGTCGCGGATATCAACCACTAGAGCCGGTAGTGGCGACCGGATGATCCGGACGGCGTGCACGCGAAGCCGGGTGAACCGCTCGTGTCCATCCTTCGTCCGCACGACCAGGCCGGACTCGTCGTTCGTGATCGAGATCGCCCGGTCGATCGGGTCGGTCTGCGTCGCCTGGGTAACTGCTCGCTCAAATCGCGCAAGCTCGGCGATGACCAGGCCGCGGTCGATCAGCGTGCCGACCGTCGACTCGACCCCTGCCGTCAGGCGCACCGCCGCGGTCGACACCGAGACTATGAGCGCGATCACGACGATCGATCCGATCAGGCTCGTGCCTGCATCGCGCGGCTCTGCGATCACTTTCGCCATCCCTGCGGTGGCTCGGGAGCAGCCGTCGACACCGAGCAGGTCTGCACCGCGTCGGTTCCGAGCAGGAGCGCCCGCGTGGCTAAGCTCTCCTCCACTCGAGCTGCCAACCGGTCGATCATCGCTGGAAGCGGAGCGACGATGCGGGTGACAGTCACCGCGACAAGCGTCACGAGTAGCAGTCCGATCAGCGCGTCGACGAGCGTCCATCCCGAGCGGCGATCAGTCGTGAGATGAGATATCTGCATCGTAGCCGTGTCCACCGGGCAGTCCGTCGGCACCGAGCGAGACAATCTCGAACGGCGAGTCGCCGTGCGGGTCACGCCGGTAGACGAATCCGGTTCCCCACGCGTCGACGCCTGCCGGACGATCCAGATAGGGTCCTGCCCAGCCGATCGGGATCGGCGCAAGCGCCGGCCTTGCCCATAGCGCGGAGAGCCCCTGAGCCTCGGTTGGAAAGGTGCCGGTGTCGATGTAGTACGCGTGGAGCGCGAGCCGCAGCGACTCGATCTGTGCGCGCGATGCGGCAGCCCGCGCTCGGTCGATATACCTGAACGCCGACACAGCGACGGTTCCCGAGAGCGTAAACACGATCGCGATCACGATGATCGCCTCTACAAAGGTCCATCCCGCATCGTGACGCGTCCTGCTATCGGTGTTCATCGGCGTGTCCCGGGATCGCGTGGTTCAGGAGCGGCCGCGCGCGCCGCGATCAGTCGCGCCTGCTCGACCGCGTCGGCCGCCGGTTCGCGAAACCATTCGAGCAACTCGATCGCGGTCCGTGGGTCGCCGGCCCCGATCGACGCGAGTGCCGCTACGAACCAGCCGAGCTGGTGGTCCGGAGCGATCCCGGTTGCTTCAATCGCGAGTTCGGCGGCGGTGGTGTAGCGGCCCGCGCGCAGCGAGGAGATGGCCGCGTCGATGAGGTCGTCGGCAGCCAGGATCCTCACGTAGAGCACCTGTGTTCGCTGCACGAACTCGACCGTTTCGTTGACGGGTCGGTAGCCCGGCTTCCGGGCGTGGATACTCCGCCGTCCGTGTCGTACACCGGGAACGGTGAAACGCCCGTTCACGTCGGAGGCGACTGGTCTTCCCCCGTCTACCTGTACGGTCACAAGCGCGACCGGCTGGTTGCGCCCGTCGTAGACCATCCCGTGCATCGAACTCCCCGCGAACGTGCCGGCAACACGCGTCGCGCATCCGGCTGTGACGATGGCGACCGCCATCACACATGCTACTATCAAGGCTCGCGATAGCAATCGCGCGCACAGCGGTGCCTCACCGATAGGTGTCATGCTGGTACCCTTCCTTCTCAAAGTCGAACCGTGAACCTGTGACCGCGACCAGCCGCCAACCGAAGGCGGTCTGCCCGACCGCTATAGCGCGGACGAGCGGCGACTCGGGGAATCTGAACGCGTACGCGTCGATATCGCCGCCCACCCTGCCGACGTAACGCGGCCCCGTTGGCCGCGGCAGCTGCGCTGGTTGTGGCGCATCGTCCAGAGCGACCGGCGCCACGGGTATCGGCGCAACCGAAAACGCTCGGGCGACTTCGTCGGCGGACGCGCGGACCCAC
>SKVA01000294.1 GCA_007129695.1 Spirochaetaceae bacterium
AAAAAAGCGCTCGAAGATCTTGTCCATATCCTCTGGGGGTATGCCGGGGCCCTCGTTGGTGACGGAGATCACTACTGAATCGGGCTCCACATCGGCCGATACCTTCACCTCCACCGCCGTGGAGGGGGCACCGTGCACTATGGCGTTCGTCAGAATGTTGTAAAGCGAGCGAGATAGCTTCTCCGGATCGGTGAGGATCTGGGGAATCTTCGGGGGGATGTCGACAGTGAGTGGGCGATCGTCCGGAAACTGAATCGAGTCAAGCGCATCTTCCATCACCTCTCGCACATCCACGCGCTCGAGTTCGTTGAGTACGACCACCTGTCGCTCCACGCGGTCGAGTAGATCGTCAGTATACGTCCATCGGGGTTGAAGCGCGCGCTCGCGTGAAGAGCACCGCCGCGTGGTAGGCCTCCGTCGTCGGCACCCGGCCGTCGGGCGACAGCACGGGGCTGTCACGGAACGGTGATCCGTCTCCGTCAAGGTAGAAGAGCGTCGCGATCGTCCGCGCGTACGGAGCGAACAGCCGGACCGTCAGCCGGTCGCTCGTCAGCGGTTCGCTCCGGTACGGGAAGGTTCGAAGCGCGGTCGACCGGTCGTAGTACGGCACGATCGCAAAGACTCGCCCGCGAACCGGTGAGTCGTCGCCGTGCTGGAGTCGCGCGCCGAGCCACTCGAACCCGTTCACCGGCGCGGTCGGGATGTGGATGCTTCCCCACAGGCCGACCATCCGTCGCTCGCCGGGATCGAGGATCAGATCGTGCACGTCGACGAAGGTTCGGTAGATCGCCGCTTCGCGCACCTCGGCGTTTCGCGGGTCTGCGTAGAAGTCGAACCGGCGTACGATCGCGCGCACCGCGATCTCCACGCGGTCGACCTCGGCCCCGACGAACGCGGCCCAGTCATCCCCGTTGCCGGTGATCGACGCGAGCGCTCGTTCGGCAAGGGCGCCGCTTGCCTCCATGCCGACATCGGTATTCCAGCCGCGCAGGTCTTCGACTGCCGCGGCGATCGCGGCGGGTGGGTCTCCCGTCGGCAGGAGGTCGGCGATGAACTCGAAGCCGATCGGGTACTGGTGCTCGACGTCGATCCCGACGATCCGGATTCGATCGTCGGGAGAGAGCTGCGCGTTCCAGGTCCGGAGCCGGCGCCAGAACGCGAACCACTCGCGGGTCCACGCGTAGGTGCCGCGCGATGCGTCGATGATCGCGGCAAGATCGGCGTCGGTTCCATCGCCCTGGACGTACGCGTTCAGCCGTTCACCCGCCCCGAAGCCGATCTCCGCGACGTAGGTCCGGACGCCGCGAACGGCGTGAAGGTACTGGAACAGCTTGTACGCGTAGTCGGTGCTCTCCGCGACTCCGTGCGCTTCACCGGCCAGGAAGACGTCGTAGCGCCCGACCGCGTCGTCGAGGATCGTGAAGCCGTCAAAGCGGCCCGAATCGGTGATGTCGAGCGCACCGACGACGCCCGTAACGAAGAACCGTTCCGTGCGCGTGACCAGGCTCGCACAGCCGCAGATGGTGAGCGTGCCCGCGATGATCGCTATCGTTACAGCGACTCGTATCCGGCGTCGCATCACTGGGGCGCTCCGGGGTGCACGTAGCGCAGGCCGGCACGGCTCGAGACGATTCGCGATGCGACCCCTCCCGGGTACGCGCTCATCGTCGATAGCTCGAGCGTCGCCATCAGTGGTCCGGCGATCGTGGTTGCCACGCCACCGGCTACCCCGACGCTCCACGGGAAGTCGCCGCCCCATCCCGATACCACCGAGCCGGTCACGCCGATACGAAGCGCGATCCAGCCCTGAAACTGTGCTGCGGTGTAGACGCCTATCGCCACCGACGAGTAGAGCGGGATCAGGAGGTCACCGAACGGTGCCGCACGCGGGGTAAGGGCGATTCCAGTCACAATCCCGGTCTCGGTGAACAGCGATGGTTCGCCACCGTTTTTCGCCGTATCCCGCGCCGCGACCGACACCCCTGCGCCGAAGTACGGCGTGACGATGTCACGAAACTCGTACATATGCGTGTCGAACGTCAGGTCCGCCGACAGCATCGGCTGTGACAGCGCAGGGGCTGTGACGATGAGGACGAGCACTGCCAGACCGAGGAATCGGCGGGATGTCATGCGCCCGATTCTACCGGCGGGAGCGGCGCCTACCAAGCGCTGAGGTCCGACCCATGCCCACTATCCGAACCCTACGCCGGTCGTGAGCCCGGCACCGGCGGTGACGGGTCGGTGAAGTCCGGGTCGCGCTCAGGACTGCCGGTCGCGTCCGTCCCGCTCAGTACGCCGTGCTCCAGCAGCGCCTCATCACGCGCGTACTGTCGCGCGATCAGGATCCGCTCGAGCGCGCGTCGGACCGCACGGTCGATCGGCGCCGGTTCGCTCAAGCCTTCCGCCACGCCGTCGATCCGCGTCTGGAACGCGACCATCCCCGGCGGCAGCGGCAGCGCACTGTCGGTGCGTGCCGGGCGGTTGGCGTCGCGTAGCGGCAGGACGCGGCTACCCGCGAAGGAGTCGGGAGTGGGCATGTGCCTGCACAGGCGGTAGGCCGGTTGCCCCGTCTTGTCGGTCGACGATGCGAACGCGAAGGCCCTGCAGAAAAAGGGGCGCACCGCGTAGATCGTACAGTGGTAGTCGCCCGTCGGTTCGTAGAACGGGCACGGAGGGACCGCGCCGACGTCGGGATCGCGGTGCAGTATCGCAGCGAGTCGTTCGTGATGCGTGTCGAGCAGGTGGTGCGCGATCAGCCGCGCCTCTGCGTCGCTGCACGGCGGTACCGTCGTCTCGCAGCATCGGCCGCAGCCGGTAGGGCACGATACGCCGGTCCTGGCGGCCCAGCGGTCGGCCTGACGATCGAACCGAGCGTAGAGCTCAGTGATGGTGGGTGCCACGGTCTCCTCCGCCGGGACGATCCGCGGCGCGATCGCGATGATATCCGGGGCGGGCGATCCGCGTCAATCTGCAGCTGGCGGTAATTACCGTGGCCGCGCGATCCGCCGCGGGAGCGGCGAGGTCGCTCAGGACGTCTTGTCGGGCCGTCGGGCGCGGTGTCGCTTCCGGGGCGCCTTGCGCGTGAAGAAACGCGCCTGGCGGCCGCTGAGTCTGAGCGGGCTGTTCATCGCCCAC
>SKVA01000086.1 GCA_007129695.1 Spirochaetaceae bacterium
CCCGCGGTTCACGTTCCAGACGGTGACCGACCGCCGAAGTCCGAAGAAGAAGACCCCGGCGATCAGCACGACGACGATCGACAGCGCGACCAGGTGCGCGATCAGCGACTCACCAAAGAGCGATCGCCGCGTCATCGGACGCTTCCGGCATCGGGCGAGTCGGTCTGCGGCGCGTAGCCGATCCGCCTGGTCGTCACGACCGACTCGACGACGAACGGTGGCTCGTCGTCGCGCTGCGCGGTCGTCACGCGCTCTTCGGTGGTCCAGTTTCCGCGCGCGTCGCGCTCCCTGCGGTACACGGTTCGCTCGGACAGCGATTCGCGAGGCAGGCGCGTTGCCTCCACGTCGACGTCACCCCAGTCGTCGTAGCTCCACGATGTCTGCCGCAGCTCTTCTCCGGAGTGATCGGTAACCCGCCGGGTGACCAGCAGATCGTCGTCGTATCCGTACTCGATATGGCGGTATGCCGATCCGATCTCATCGTGGTGGGTCTCGGAAAGCGGGCGACCGCGGGAATCGACGAGCGTACGAACCGCCTTCACGCGGCTCCCGTCGGGGTAGTAGTAGGTCGTGCGACGTTCGCGCGGCACGGACGCGAGCGACTCGTCGGGCCGTCCATCGCGGTTCGCTTCCTCCGGGCCGTGCACGTCGATCCGGCGCCACGCGACCGATCCGTCGGCGCGGTACTCGATCACCTCGCGCCCGTCGTCAGAATAGGCGTGGACGACGGTACGCGACGGTTCGCCGTCCGATCCGGATAACGTCTCGCGAACAACCCGACCCTCGTCGTAGTCGACGCGGAGCGACCACCGCTCGGCGCCGCGGCTCGCGTCGATCGACACGAGCCTGCCGTCGGCGTACCGGTACACCAGATCCCACGAGGGATCCCCGCGGGGATCGGTGCGCGACTGGAACACGAACTCCGCGTCGCGTGCACGCTCGATGCGCTGCGCGCGAGCGATGACATCGGTGGTCGGTCGCCCGTTACGGACCGAGACCTCGGCTTCGATCACGACTACGTCGGCGCCATCGGGAATCGCCGGGTATCCCGCGTCCCACAGCTCGAGCGCGTGAATGCGCGCGACAAACATGAAGCCGATTGTGACGAGCAGAACGAGCAATCCGCGCCAGGACGCGCGCCCGACTACGCGTCGAGCAAGAACCATACGCTCCATCGTCGCACGCGCGACCGAACGGTGTAAACACCCCGCTGACCCCGATCGGTCCGAACCAGGATGGAATCTGGACAGTTTCTGGACACAGCATCGGTACTCTCCTCCATAGCCATGGTTCATGGCGAGGAGGCAGATATGGCAGCAAGGCCGGACATCAAGGGAATCGTCCAGAGTGCTATCCATCAGGATCCAACGATCAGCGATCCGACCAAAATCATCGTATCGGTCGAAAAGGTCGGGCCGATCTTCCGCAAGCGCGAGGTGATCACGCTCGAAGGCACCGTCCGTCATCCACACGAGGTCGACAAGGTCGAAGAGGTGGTCAGCCGGAAGCTGCCGAACGTACCCGTCAGCAACGTGCTGAAGACAGAGTAGCAGTTCCAGAATCCAGGAGGATACATGAGAACACCAACACGCAACTATTCGCCCGTCACAGTGGTTGCAGCAGCAATCATCATCGCACTCGCGGCCGGAGCGGCTCCGCCTGTGTACGGGCAGCTCCAGCCGCCGCCGCAGTCGGATCCGATCGAGCCGGTCGATGAAGAGGAGCTCGAGGAGTTCGCGTTCGTCCTGCTCGACATGCAGGCGCTCCAGCGCGAACTGTCGAGCGACATAGACAAGACGATAGCCGAGTCTCGGCTCCCGGAAGAGATCTTCTACGAGATCTACCAGGTGGCGCAGCAGCTGCCCGATGGCGCACTGCCCGACGGGTATACCGATGAAGAGCTTGAGCAGTACGAGGCGACGCTCAGCGAGGTCGTCGACGCTCAGCTCGCGATGCAGTCACGAATGTACGAAACGGTAGTCGACGGCGGCTTCTCGCCGGACCGCTACAACGAGATCGTCGTAGCGGTCCAGCAGGACCAGGAGCTGATGAACGACCTTCAGCGCATCGTCACCGCGATCTACGAGGAGATGGAAAAGGAAGGGTAGTCAGAAGAACTACCACGATTCGAGGAGGAAGGTATGAAACGCAGATGGAAAGGAATCGGGCTGATCGGCGCGGTCGTCGCATCGATCGCGCTCCTCGCGGCGTGCGCGCCGGCGGGGATCAGCTACACCGAGGCCGAGGTGCTGCGGGCCGAAATCGGCGCGCTCCAGAGCCGCCTGGAAGCGGTCGAGCGCGAGATCACGGTGCTGGCGGACACGACAGATTCTGATGAATTCGCTGAGAATGCGCAGGCGAGCCTGAGCACGATCGGGAGCGAGGTCACGGCGGTGCTCGCATCGCTGACGGACATCGAGGAGGCCCTGGCGCCTCCGGCTCCGATCGAAGCCGAGCCGATGGATCAGCTCCCCGCACCGGGGGGCGACGCGTTCTAGCGCACGGGTCTCAGACCACCCCCCAACACGAGGCGCCCGACAGGGCGCCCTTTTTTCGTCGCCGGCGACCGGCGAATTGGCCCCGTCCGCTACGCAGCGATGGAACCCCACGAACACGGGCTCGATCACACGTTCCGACCGACGTGGGGGTGGCGGGAGCGAGGGGGAGCCGCGTGGGCCAGACCGCGTGTGGGGCAGCGCCGCGACGCGCCGTCGCGCGGGCGGCCGGGCCGCTCCCCCTCCTCTATCTGGACAGCGGGTCTACGGCTTGACCGTGGTCGAAGTGCAGGTACTGGACGGGACCTCTGACAACGCCGATCACATCGTCGCGGTAGACGACCTGGTCGTGGGCGACCGTGGGCGAGAGCGCGCCGGAGATGAGGATGCTCTGGTGCGATCGGTGGTTCGTGATCTGAATGCGCGTGCCGAGCGTGGTGTCGCGGTGGATGCGCGCGATACCGGTCATCGGGGAGCGGACCGGTACCGGCGCGTCGCCGCGCGAGACCACGACGCCCGCGCTGTACGGGTTGGCCGCGTGGCGATCGGAGAAACGCTCGACGATGTCGACGGAGCCGAACAACGGCAGCCCTCGCGGATCGTCGACCGGATGCGCGTCGACGCGGACCGTATGC
>SKVA01000227.1 GCA_007129695.1 Spirochaetaceae bacterium
GGGCGCGGTGCCGTTTGATCGCACCGACGGGGTACGCATCGTCATCGGCGCGGCGGTGCTGTCGACGACGGTCGCGGTCGTCGACTACCTGCTCGCTCGACGCGAACGCAGTACCGATGGATAGCACCGTGCATCCGGCCGGGGCCGGGAAGTTCGAACGATCGGCGACCGTCGATGACGAGCACGCCGGGATGCGCGTCGACGTCTACCTTAGCGACGTGCTCGATCTCTTCCATCGCAGTCAGATCGCGCACCGCAGTGTCACGGTCGCGATCGACGGGGTGCCGGCAAAACTGTCAAGGAGACTTCGCGCCGGGCAGCGGGTGATCGTCAGGTACGAAACTCCGCCGCCGGTACACGCGGAGGCACAACCGGTCGGCTTCGAGGTTCTCTACGAAAACGCCGACGTCGTCGTAATAAACAAGCCGCGAGGACTCGTCGTCCACCCGGGAGCGGGCAACAGGTCGGGTACGCTCGTCAACGGGCTGCTCTACCATGTTCAGGGGCTTGGCGAACGGTTCGGCGACCAGGTCAGGCCCGGCATCGTGCACCGGCTCGACAAGGACACCACCGGCGTGCTGATCGCGGCAAAGAGTCCGGCCGCGCTCGACGCGCTCGCGCGGCAGTTCGCGCATCGCACGACGGACAAACTCTACCTTGCGGTGGTGACCGGGATCGTGAAGGGCGCGGACGGAACGATCGTTGCTCCGATCGGCAGGGATCCCCGCCACCGACAGCGATTCGCGGTGAATGCGCCATCGGGCAAACCCGCGGTCACCGGGTATCGCGTGATCGGTCGGTTCGATCGTCGCACGCTCGTCGAGCTACGCCCGCAGACCGGTCGCACGCATCAGCTGCGCGTACACATGGCGTCGCTCGGCTGCCCGATCGTCGGCGACGCGCTCTACGGGCGCCGAACGAGCGACGATCCGCTCCTGCTGCACGCGTGGTCGCTGCGCATCGTGCTGCCGGGCGAAACGGACGCGCGCGAGTTTGTCGCTCGGGTTCCTGAAGAGTTCAGCACCCGGCTCCCGCAGGCACTGCGCCGGCGGGTTGAAACGTCGTACGCTCCAGCCCAACCGTCGACGGAGGCCCCCAGAACGGAAGGATGACGGTCCAGTCGGGAAGCGACATCACTCGATCCTGGATGTGCGTGACAAGTACCGACAGCGCGCTCGCGTTCGGAACGCTGCCGGTCTCACCGGCGGTCAGCGCGATTCCGCTGAACAGAAACCCGTTCAGCAGGTACGCCATCGAGTCGCGTCCGTACCCCGGGAGTCCAATGACGTCGACGGTCCCGACGTCAAGACCAATGCGATCTGCGTGATCGACGCGGTGCGCATGGAAGTCCAGAAGCGTCGGTACGGCTGCGTGAACCGTGCAATCGTAGATCTTGCGCAGCACCCGCAGCCCGTCGGTGTGACTGTCATCGCAATGCGTGAACAACACATTCCGGATGACGTACCCGTGCCGCTCTGCGAGCGAAAGGAGCGCGGTGTCGAAGCACGAGGGATCCACTAGAATCGCATCGCCCGGTCCGTCGGGCCCCACCAGATAGCAGTTGGACAGCGTCGTGTAGCAGTAATGGCTGTACACCCTCACGACCCCACCTCGTTCTCGAACGTAGCGTCTTCCTGGTTGGAGTACCGAAACGTGGTCGTGCCGACGTCGGTCCCCAGGTAGCGAGTCTCCTTCAGATTGCAGTTTTCGAACCGCACGTCGTCGAACACCGACACATTGAACCGGCTATGCAGCAGATCGCAGTCATCGAACACGGCCCGACGCGCGGTGATGCCGTTGAAGTTGCACTGTACGATCAGCGAACCACCGAACGCACACGAGTCGAGCGTTGATCCGCCGAAGACACAACTACGAACCGTAAGGTCGCTGAACCTCACGCGCTCGAAGTGAGAGAACGGGAAGAAACAGAGTTCGAACTCGGTCTGCTCGATGATCGTGTCCGACAGGCGAAGACTCGCAAAGTTGCACCCGTAGAAGCGCTGGCCCGATATAGTCTCGCCATCGAGTGAGAGTCCCGGCATCGTCAGGTCAGATATCACAGCGAACGTATCGAGCAGCCGGCGCAGGCGTTCGGCCGTTACCGGGCGATTCGGTTGCGCGTCGGGGCGGAACATACCCGATCGTAACGCGGACGGCCGGTCGAGCGCAAGCGCGAGTTGATCGATCGCACGGGTCGGGGTATGATGGCGCATGGCGTCGTGCTACAGCTGCCAGACCGAATTGCCCGAACGGATCTACCGCAACACGACGTGCGATCGATGCGGTCGCGACTCCAAAGTGTGTCTGAACTGCAGATTCTACGACCCGACGGCGCACTGGGAGTGTCGCGAGACGATCGGCGAACCGGTGCGTGACAAGGATCGCGCGAACTTCTGCGACTACTTCGTCGCCGGAAGCGCCGGGCGGTCGCCCGCTGCCACGAAAACCGAAGCTGCTGATCGAGCCCGCGCGGCACTGAACAAGCTCTTCGGCGACGATTGACCATGGCAACCCGTCCGATAGCGTACCTCGACTCCGGACTCGGTGGATTTCCCTACTTTGACGCGTCTCGACGCGCGCTACCGCATCTCGCTCACGTGTACTACGCCGATACCGCGAACTTCCCGTACGGAGAGCGCACTCCGGCAGTGCTCACCGCAATCGTCACGTCGGCGGTCGACCGACTAATCGCCGACTTCGACCCGATAATGGTCGTCGTCGCGTGCAACACCGCAAGCGTCGTCGCGCTCGACGCGCTGCGCGCGACCTTCGCGATTCCGTTCGTCGGAGTGGTGCCCGCGATCAAACCCGCCGCCGAGCGTTACGGTGCCGGTCCAATCGGCCTTATCGCGACCACCCGCACGGTCGAAGATCCATACGTGTCCGCGCTGATCCGCCGGCACGCTCCCGGAAGTCGGGTTGTCATGGTGGCCGCTGGTGGCCTTGTTGACCGGATCGAGCGAAACGGTGCCGATATCTCGGCGTCCGAACTCGACGACGTGTTGCAGGGGCCGATCGATACGCTGGTCGCCGAGCGCGTGCGCTGCGTCGTGCTCGGCTGCACGCACTTCATCCACGTGCGAGACCACGTCCGGTCGATGCTCGGCGACGGCGTCGCGTTGATCGACTCGGTGGAGGGGGTCACCCGACAGATCGTGCGCGTCGCGGGGACTGACGATTCGCCATCGTCGCCGCCGAAGTCGGTGCTCGTCCTGTCGAGTAGAGCGGTGGTTCCCGCAGCGTACGAGCGTCTGGCGCGTGGTCGCGGTCTGGTGGTGCGTCACGCACAGGAGGGTGCGCCTTGAACCGCCACACGATACGCCTGCTCGAGTTCGAGCGTATTCGGCGCTCGGTCTGCGACCATGCGCTGACCGAAGAGGCGCGCGCGACGCTCGCGCGACAACGGATCCTGACCGATCCAGACGAGGTCGATGCGCTCAAGCGGGACGTGACGCTTCTCAAAGCGTGCCTGCTGTCCACCGTTCGTGCGCCTGCGACGAGCTTTCCGTCGATCGACGCTGCGGTCGACCGCGTGAGCAAAGAGGGCGTTGTCCTCGAGCCCGACCAACTCGCGGCGATCGCTGTTTTCGCCGCAGACACACTGTCGGTGGTCGAGTACCTGCACGCCGCGGCGAGTGAAACAGGAGCGCTCGATCGCGTGGCACGGTTGATCGGAAACCCTCCCAACGTCGGTCGAGTCAGCGATCATCTGCTGAGATTCGTCGATCCAGATGGTTCGATCCGCGAGCGCGATATCCCGGCGCTCAAAAACGCTCGTGACGCGATCGCGCGCGCGCAGCAGGATCTGCAAAAGAGCGCGCACGCGCTCGCCAACCGCGATGATCTGCGCCGCTACTGGAGCACCGACGTCGCGACCCAGCGCAACGGGCGCACCGTGCTTCCGCTCAAGGCCGACCACCGAGGCAAGGTGCGCGGCATCGTCCACGAGGTTTCGAGTACCGGAGCGACGGTGTTCATCGAGCCCGACGAGCTGGTCGCGCGGAACAACGCGGTCGTCGAAGCGGAGAGCCACTACCGTAACGAGCTGCTGCGCGTGTTGCGAGAGCTGAGCTCGTTCTGCCGGGAGAACCACGATGATATCGCGCACTGCCGCGAGTTCATGGTGCGACTCGACCTGGTCGTCGCACGCGCGCGATACTCGGCGTCAACCGACTCGGTGGCTGCCGCGGCTTCGTCGTCGGTCCGGCTTGTCGCGGCGCGCCACCCGCTGCTCGGGGACGCGGCGGTTCCGATCGGAGTCGACATCGTAGAGCCGACGCGCGTCCTGATCGTCACCGGACCGAACACCGGCGGCAAGACCGTGTCGCTCAAGACGATCGGGCTGTTCGCGCTGATGAACCAGTTCGGCCTGCACGTTCCAGCATCCGAGGGTACCGAGCTCCCGGTATTTTCGGCGGTGTACGCCGATATCGGCGACGAACAGAGCATAGAACAGAACCTGTCGACCTTCAGCGGCCACATGCGCAACATAGGACGGCTCCTCCATCGGGTCGACGAGCGGTCGCTCGCGCTGCTCGACGAACTCGGATCGGGGACCGACCCCGAAGAGGGAGGCGCGCTCGCGATGGCGATCATCGACGAACTGCTCAAGCGCCGACCGATCACCGTCGTGACGACGCACCACGGCAGGCTCAAGCACTACGGCTTCACGCACGACGACGCGGCGAACGCGTCCGTGGAGTTCGACCCTCAGAGCCTCCGGCCGACCTACCGGATCATCCCAGGGGTCCCGGGTTCGAGCCACGCGATCGATGTTGCCGCGCAGATGGGACTCCTTCGCAGCGTCACGTCGGACGCGCGGCGCTACCTGACCGGCGAAGAGTACGACACCGGCACGATCATCCGTCGCCTCACGACGCGCGAGCAGGAACTGCACGGAGAGCGCGAACAGATCGAGCGCGTCACCGCAGACCTCGAGCGCGAACGCGAACGACTGCAGGCGCGCCAAGGCGAGCTCGACACGCGCGAACGCACGCTTCGCAGCGCCCGCCTTCACGACCTGGACGAATGGGCGGCCGAAACACGCAGCAAGCTTGAGAACCTTGTTCGTGAGCTCCGGGAGGGTGAGCTCACGCGCGAAAAGACGCAGTCGGTCAAGGCGTTCATCGCGGAGCTGTCCGACCGTATCGATGACGAGCGCGAATCCAACCGCCGCGCGCCCACGGCCGAAACCCCAACGCAACCACCGACTCATGGGCGCCAGGACGTGTCGCCTTCCGACTCGATCGCGGTGGGCGTGTCGGTCCGGGTACGCAGCAGCGGACAGAAGGGAATCGTTCAGCGCAAGGGAAAGAAGGGTAGCTGGGTCGTCCAGGTCGACACCCTGCGCCTACCGGTCGACGAAGACGATCTCGAGCTCACTGCAGAACGTTCAGGCCCCGAACGCCCGTTCGCCGCCGCGTATGCGGTGTCGGGTGGCGTCTCATCGCGCCACGCTGTGCTCGAGCTCGATGTCCGCGGCTACAGGCTCGACGACGCGATCCGCGCGGTCGACGATCAGATCGACGCGGCGCTCGTTTCAGGGCTGCACGAGTTCGGTATCATCCACGGAATGGGCGAGGGGATCCTTCAGAGCGGTATCCGGGCGCACCTGCGCGACCATCACCACGTCAGCGCGTACGACTACGCGCGTCCCGAAGACGGCGGATTCGGCAAGACGCACGTCAGTCTGCGCCGGTGAGCGCCCCGCATTCGCGGTTGGAGCGCCCCGCATTCGCGGTTGGAGCGCCCCGGCGCGCCGGGGTTGAGCGGCGTGGCGCCTTTCACTACTATCCGAGCATGAGATCTCTGTTCGCTCCGCTGAGAGCGCTGTGTACGATCGTCGCGTGCGGGGTAGCGCTGTCAGGATGCATCGACGTCGATGCGCACGTGTCGCTGCGCGACGACGGATCGGGGGACATCGATCTCGTCTACCGCATCGAAGCGGCCGCGTACGAGACGGCCGTCTTCGGAACCGGGTCTGCCAGAAGATCGGTTCCGGTCACCAGAGCCGATTTCGACGACGCCGCCCAACTCCTTCCCGGACTGACCGTCCGAAGCCACCGTACGGCTACCGAAGACGCGTCGGTCGTTGTGCGCGTGCGGCTGTCGTTCACCGATCGGCAGACGCTGATCGGGCTGCTCGGTCCTGAATCGGTCTCTATCGAGCAGACCGGACGCTCTGGAACATGGCGGCAGATCGTCGCTCCGGCGAATCCCGTCGACCCGGCTACGATCGCGACGCTCCTTGATGCGCTCGAACCGTATCGTATACGACTGCGCCTGTCCGTGGGGCACGCCATCGAGTCATCGGCGCCCGGGACCGTCGCATCCGACCGGCGAAGCGCCGAGTACTCGGTGAGTCTGGCCGACGTCGCGGCTACACCCGCCGATTTGATCTGGACGGTCGCCTGGTAGGATGCGCCACCCGAGTCTGCTCGAGTTCGAGAAGAAGCTACGCGCGCTGTTCGACACGATCGATGACCGGCTCGAGCGAGTATACGGCACGCAGTACCAGCTTCATCCCGCGCGCGCCGCGGCCGGGACGACATCGAGCAGGACGAGCGACGGCCTGTTCAACGTGGGAGCATCGTTTACACCAGGGTACGGATCCAGGATCGGACGCGGGTACGTTGTTCAGGTCGAACTCTCTACGCTCGACCGGGTTCCGCCGGACGTTCGAGAACAGATCGAAGCACGCGTGGCGGACATGGTAGCTGAAAAACTCCCGTACTACTTTCCCGACCGGACCTTGCGCGTCAGCCGCGACCGCAACGTCTACAAGATCCACGGCGATCTGGGGCTGGGCTCGGTGCATTGATCGGGCCATTCGCTTGAACTGAGCGGACCTTTCCACTACACTTTGCGTGTCCCAGCAGAATCCAAAGAGGAATTCATGGAAAGCCAACTCAAAGAGCTGATCGAGACCATCAAGGCCGAGGGTGTTCAGACCGCAGAGAAGCAGGCCGAGCAGATTATCGCCGCGGCCGAAGAGCGTGCGCGTGAGATCATCGCGAACGCTCAGAAGCACGCCGATCAGGTAGCCTCGGAGGCGAAGCGCGATCGTCAGCGCCAGGAAGCCGCCGGGACGGAGGCCATCCGTCAGGCTGCGCGTGACCTGATCCTTGGTGTTCAGACCCAGCTGGTCGCGCTGTTCAAGACCATCGTTGAGAAAGAGACCTCTACCGCGTTTTCGGGTGAGGTTCTGGAGAAGGCCATCCTCACGGTAGTCCAGGCGTGGGCATCGGAAAGCGAGGCGAAACTCGAGATCCTGCTCTCCGATAGCGAACGATCGCGCCTGGAAGCGTCGCTTCGCTCCAAACTGTCGTCCGAACTCGCATCGGGAGTCGCGGTGACCGCGTCCCCGACGATCAAGAGCGGCTTCCGGCTGTCGACCAAGGACGGCACCGTCTACTACGACTTTGGCGCGACCGCGGTGGCAGAAGCGATGTCGGCGTACCTGTCGCCACGTCTCGCCGAAACGGTGCGCGAAGCGGCCCAAGGGGCGTAGGCTTGGGCCAGTTCTACTTTCTGGTCGCGAGCCTTCCGACGGTATCGTACGAAAGCCGCGACGCCATTGAACCAGACGCATTCCTCGACATCGCCCGGGGGCATCTGACCGACGGCGAACTGGATGTGCTCGAGCGTGCATCGATCGCCCCCTCCCCGGCAGAATCGGTCGGTCACCGCATCATCGACGACTGGAACCGGTTCGAACGTGGCCTGCGCAACGCGCTTGTACGGGTTCGCGCGACGCAGCGGCGCGTTGACGCCGCTGTGCACCTGCGCATCGACGATGCCGGCGATGACGCGAGCGACGCGCCGGGCGTGTCGGACATCGCGCGCGAGGCGAACGCTCACGAAACGCCGCTCGGAGGCGAGGACGCGCTGAACCACGCGCGCTGGCGCTTTCTTGACGATCTGGAAACCGGACACTTCTTCGACCTGGACCGGCTGATTGTGTACTACCTCAAACTCCAGATTCTTGCGCGTCGCAGGCACTTCAACCGGGCCGAAGGCGAACAGCGCTACCAAACGATCACGGAAGGCATCATGAACGACTACTATCAGGAATCCAGCGGGGAGCAGAGCGAATGAGCCAGTCAACGGGTAGGGTGCTCGGTGTAAACGGGAACATGGTTTCCGTTATCGTCGAAGGCGACGTTGCGCTGAACGAAGTCGGCTACATCACCGTCGACTCCGACGGCGAAGAAAAGCGGCTCAAGAGCGAGGTCATCCGCGTCCGGGGCGACCGCGCGGAGGTTCAGGTCTTCGAAATGACCCGTGGAATCGGAGTCGACGACCGCGTCGAGTTCACCGGCGAGCTGTTGGCGGTGGAACTCGGTCCCGGTCTCCTCGGTCGCGTATACGACGGTCTGCAGAACCCGCTGCCCGAGCTCGCGGCTCAGTGCGGCTTCTTCCTCGACCGGGGAGTCTACCTCAACGCGCTCGACCGGAAGCAGACCTGGGCGTTCGCGCCGAAGGTCGCTGTCGGCGAAACGGTCGAACGAGCCGATACGCTCGGCATCGTACCCGAAGGAATCTTCGAGCATCGCATCATGGTACCGTTCAACCGGTACGGATCGTACACGGTCAGGCAGATCGCCGCTGCAGGGGAGTACACGGTCGATCACGAGATCGCGCGACTCGCCGACAAGGACGGCAACGAGATCGGCGTGACGATGATGTTCGAGTGGCCCGTGAAGCGGGCCGTCGACTGCTACGCCGAGCGGCTCAAGCCCGAAGACCCGATGGTGACCAAAGTCAGGATCATCGACACCTTCTTCCCCGTCGCGCTCGGCGGAACCTACTGCATACCCGGTCCGTTCGGCGCCGGCAAGACCGTCCTCCAGCAGATCACCAGCCGCAACGCGGAGGTCGACATCGTGATCGTCGCCGCGTGCGGAGAGCGCGCCGGTGAGGTCGTTGAGACGCTCCGCGAGTTCCCCGAGCTGACCGACCCGCGCACCGGACGGACGCTGATGGAGCGGACCGTCATCATCTGTAACACCAGTTCGATGCCGGTAGCCGCGCGCGAAGCGTCGGTCTACACCGCGGTCACGATAGCCGAGTACTATCGTCAGATGGGGCTCAACGTACTGCTTCTCGCCGACTCGACCAGCCGATGGGCGCAGGCGATGCGCGAGATGTCGGGGCGCCTTGAGGAAATCCCGGGCGAGGAAGCCTTCCCCGCGTACCTGGAGTCTGTCATCGCCGGCTTCTACGAGCGCGCCGGCGTTGTACGGCTTCGCGACGGTGGGAACGGCTCGGTTACGATCGGTGGGACGGTGAGCCCTGCGGGCGGTAACTTCGAGGAACCGGTGACGCAGGCGACGCTGAAAGTTGTCGGAGCGTTTCACGGGCTGTCGCGCGAACGATCCGACGCGCGCCGCTATCCGTCGATCCACCCGCTCGAGTCGTGGAGCAAGTATCGCGGGCCGATCGACCGCGGGATGGTCGAGTACGCGCGCGACGCGCTTCACCGTGGGAACGAGGTCGGCCAGATGATGAAGGTCGTCGGCGAAGAGGGTACGAGTCTCGACGACTATCTGTGGTACCTCAAGAGCGAGTTCACCGACGCGGTCTACCTGCAACAGAACGCGTTCGACGCGGTCGATGCCGCGGTGGATACCGAGCGACAACGGTTCGCGTTCGCGATGCTTTTCACGCTGCTGACGCGCAGGCTGAGTTTTGCGGCGAAGGAAGAGGCACGAAGCTGGTTTGCCGAGCTTCGACAGCGGTTCATCGACTTCAACGGCGCCAAATGGCAGGGCGACGAGTTCAACCGGCTGCACAAGGAAATCGTATCGACGATCGAAGCCCGCACGGCCGGGACCGAAGAAAATGCCGAGCAGCTCGTCGGCGAGCGAGGGTAGCGTATGCGCAAGGTTTACAGCAGGATTGAGGCGATCGCCGGAAACGTGATCACGGTCACCGCGGACGACGTGCGCTACGGCCACCTCGCGACGGTGACGACTCGCTACGGCAAGAGCCTTGCCGAGGTAATCCGACTCGACGGCAAGCGGGTGTCGCTACAAGTCTTCGCCGGTGGTCGCGGTATCTCTACAGGTGACGAAGTCGTCTTTCTGGGACACCCGATGCAGGTTTCATTCAGCGACAACCTGCTCGGGCGGATCTTCGACGGTCGTGGCACGCCACGCGACGCGGGTCCCCCGCTAGAGGATAACCTCATCGAGATCGGCGGACCATCGGTCAACCCCGCGATGCGGATCATCCCGCGGAACATGATCCGCACCGGTATCCCGATGATCGACGTCTTCAACAGCCTGGTAGAGAGTCAGAAGCTCCCGATCTTCAGCGTCAGCGGTGAGCCGTACAACGAGCTGCTGTCGCGCATCGCGATGCAGGCCGAAGTCGACATGATCATCCTGGGCGGTATGGGTCTGAAATACGACGACTACCTCTACTTCCGGGAAGTGCTCGAGGAGGGCGGCGCGATGAGTCGCACGGTCTTCTTCGTCCACACCGCGAGCGACCCGGTCGTTGAGTGTCTGCTCGTACCCGATATCTCGCTTGCGGTCGCGGAGAAGTTCGCGCTCGGCGGCAAGCGCGTTCTCGTCCTCCTGACCGATATGACGAACTTCGCCGACAGCATGAAGGAGATCGCGATTACGATGGAGCAGGTCCCATCCAACCGCGGCTATCCGGGCGACCTCTACAGCCAGCTCGCGTCACGCTACGAAAAGGCAGTCGACTTCGAAGGCGCCGGGTCGATCACGATCCTTGGAGTCACGACGATGCCTGGAGACGATGTTACGCACCCGGTGCCCGACAACACCGGCTACATCACCGAAGGCCAGTACTACCTGAGAAACGGCCGCATCGAACCGTTCGGTTCGCTGTCGCGGCTCAAGCAGCTCGTCAACGACAAGACGCGCGACGACCATCGTGCGGTCATGGACGGGATGATCACGCTCTACGCGAACTACCGTGAGTCGGTTGAGAAGCGCTCGATGGGCTTCAGAATGTCCGAATGGGACACCAAACTCCTGAAGTACGGTGCGCTGTTCGAGTCGGAGATGATGGACCTGTCGGTGAACATTCCGCTCGAGCAGGCGCTCGATCGGGGATGGAGTATCCTTGCCGAGTGTTTCGCCCCCGCCGAAAGCGGGCTTCGAACCGAGCTGATCAACCGGTTCTGGCCGTCCGGGGGTAGCGTGGCGCCGTCGGGATCGGATGAGGGGACCGCGTAGACAATGGCGCGCGTCAAACTCACGAAGAACGAGCTGAAGCAGCAGAAGGATGCTCTCAAGCGCTTCCAGCGGTATCTGCCGACGCTGCAGCTGAAGAAGCAGCAGCTACAGCTCGTGATCCGTCAGGTTGAGGCGCAGATGCGCGAAAAGTCGCACGAACAGGAGAAACTCCAGCGACTCGTAATGAGTTGGGTCGAGGTGTTCGGCGAAGACGTGAATCTCCAGTCGTACCTGCGGATCGCGTCGCTGCGTACCGGAGACGGCAACATAGCCGGCGTCGACATTCCCGTGTTCGACGGGATCGACTTCGAGGAGCATCCCTACGATCTCTACACGATGCCGTTGTGGGTCGATCGCGGGCTCGAAGCGGTCAAGCGGCTACTCGCACTCGATGCGGAGGTCCGCGTGCTCAAGGAGCAGCATCGGCGTCTGAGCGACGAGCTGCGTATCACGACTCAGAGGGTAAACCTCTTTGAGAAGGTCAAGATCCCGGAA
>SKVA01000398.1 GCA_007129695.1 Spirochaetaceae bacterium
GAATCGCCGTGAAGCGCCTAGCTTTCCGGTACCCCGTCTACGGCAAGGGTACCAGAAGTGGCTCGGGTTGCGGATCGCGCGCCTGAACCGCCGCTCGCGTCGCGAAGGTTCCGGCCTCGGGAATCGCCGCGATTCGTTGCCACAGCGCGGCCGCCGCGTGCTCGCCGCCGCCAAGCCACGCCGCGGCGAGGTAGTACAGATCGCGGAACAGCGTCGTTTGCTCGATGTACCGCCGCGTCTCCTCGTAGCGCCGCGCGTGATCGAGGAGCGCCTCAAACGTTGAGTACTCGAACAGCGCGTCGCGGGCGAGCACGCCGTCGACGAGCGTCGTGATACCCTGAACGACCGCGATCGCGGCCGCGGCAGCGGCGTCTTCGTAGCGTCCGAGTCCGACGAACAGAGCGGCGAGCCGTCCCCTCGCGTCGGTTGCGCCGTCTTCGTTCGCGCGATAGAGGATCATCGTGCGGTCGAGTCCCTGCGCGGCGATCTGGCGGCCCGGGTTGGCGGGCAGCAGCACGTCATCGGGAAGCGGCGCCTCGTTGAGGATTCGAAGGAGTTCCTGTTCGTACCGGGCGAAATCGCGGGTAAGCCGGTAGAGGTCGGATCGAGCGTAGCGGACAAGAGTCGCACGATCGGGTACGGTAAAACGGTCACGGTGCTCGAGCGCACGAGCGAAGTACTCGTGGGCGACCGCGATGTCTCCGGGTATCCCGGTCGCGGCGTACGCCCGACCGAGCGCAAAGTTCGCCTCAGGGCTGTTCGGCTCAAGCTCGAGCGCCTGCCTGAGCGTGCGTATCGCGAGGCCAATCTCGGACGACTCTATGAGCCGATCGGCACGGGCGACGAGCAACCATGCCGGCGCAACCTGCTGTGCGGACAGCGGCGCGCCGGCGGCGACCATGAGTACCAGAACGGCGCGAGTGAATCGACGCATCTGTTTACAGATATCGACGGGTTCGCGCGGCCGCTGTAGCTCAGCCTTCGAAGGCTCCGGTGGTCAGGAACAGGAAGACCATCACGAAGAGCGCGACTGTTTCGATGATGCCGAGCACGAAGATGTAGTTACCGGTGCCCTTCCCGGTCTCTCCCATCGCGTCGGATGCGCTTGCCGCAGCGCGTCCCTGCAACCACGCCGACATCCCGATCGCGATTCCACCCAGAATGCCCGCACCCAGAACGTACGCGGCGTCGGCTCCCGCTGCCACCGCCTGCGTCAGCCTGTTCATCAGCAGATACCCGTAGATGGTCTGGCTGAGCGGAAAGCCTACGAATGCGACCAGGATGAAGGGCGCAGGACGATTCTGCATGAAGCACTTCTTCCACGCGCCAACGGCAGCCATGCCCGCGCTTCCGGTTCCGAGCGCCGATCCGATCGCAGCGAACGCAATCGCCGCGCCAATGCCAATAAGTCCCCAGTTCATGCCTATCTCCTTAGTTTCGCCGATCGCTATACGGCTTGTATTCGATTCCCGTCCATTCCATTCCGAGGTGTCCGGAGAACTCCAGAAGGTTCAGGCGTACGCCGTGTACGACGACCGCCAGACCCGCCATCACAAGGTTGAGCGTGTGCCCGAGCGCGAGCACGATGACCGATATGACCAGACTGAAGCCTTCGGTACCGATGCCCGCGGCCATCTCGTTGAACGCCTGCGCGATTGCGACCGTTGCCAGGCCGACGGCAAAGAGGCGAATGTACGAGATGATGTCGCTGAACGCTCCGATCTTCCCGAAAACGATCGTGAATGCGCTCTTCAGGCCATCGATTACACCTGCGATGAAGCCCTTGTCCGCGCTCTGCTCGCTGAAGACGAACACCGCGATCACGCCACCGGCGATCATGTAGAGGCCGAACTCCGGGAACGGATTGCCCAGAAAGAGGCTTGCCACAAGGAAGTAGAGCCCCAGAATCGAACTCAGCCAGCCGAGCTGCGCGATGGCCCGTACGCGCGGTTTCTGCGACAGTTCGCGGACGAAGTTCCACAGGTGGGCGATCGACAGGTGCACGGCGGCAAGGAAGAAACAGACCGCCTGGACGGCCTGCGTACTCGCGGGGTCGAAGCTGTACAAGGAGTCCACTACCGCGTAGCGGAACGGCGCCATCTGCGCGATCGGTTCGTACCCGAACCAGTTTCCGGTCAGCGCTCCCCACGCGACCGTGCTGATACTGAGGACCAGCAGCAGCACAAGGCCGTTTCCTGCCTTTTGACGGGTGCGGATGAGTCCGTAGATCGCCCCAACCAGCAGTATGGTTCCGTATCCGGCGTCACCGACGATCATCCCAACGAAGACGATGAAGAACAACAGGAAGAAGAAGCTGATGTCGCGTTCCCGGTATCCGGGTACCACGCCAAGAAGGTCGAAGATCGGTTTGATGATCGCGACCCACGCGGCGTTTCGGATCTTGGTCGGGACAGGGTCGTCGGGTTCGGGGTCGCGAATGAGCGTGCCCCAGCCGTTGTTCGCAGCACTCTGCGTGAACGCTTCGACTTCGTCAGCCGGCAGGAAACCCGTGATGTAGGCGAGCCGTCCGTCGACCTCCATTCCGACGCGGACGCGCCGGTCTGCCAGAGATCGTTCGGTATCGGCGCACGCGCCACGAAGCTCGTCTACGCTATCGGAGAGCTCGGCAAGCTCAGAGTCGATACGTTCGATCGCGGCGAGCTCCTGTTCGCGTCGGTGATGCAGACCCGATAGCGAGGTCTCCGGCAGCCGGAACTCGTACACCCCGGGCAGCGAGCGCGCGTCTTCGGGGCTCAGTCCCGACGGGTGCGTCGCGTTGACCCAGACGAGCGCGAATCGCACCGCGGTGGAATCGCGTCCGACGGCAACGGCGCCCGCCGGTGCGGCTCTGCGGAACTCCTTCGGGCTCATCGTGTAGAGCCGGAGATCGACACCCTGCTTTGCGAGCGTCTGCAGTTCGTGCGGGTTGAAGTCGCCCCAGCGCCGGATCCGTGAGATCTCGTGGTCGATCTTCGTGATGACTTCGGTGTGACCGTGCCGGTGCTCCAAGAGCCCGATTACGTGTCGGGCGATCTTGAGCGTGCTTGACCCGTCGGGCCTCCCCGATCGTCGGGTCGAAACATCGGAGCCGTCCTGCGGACCCGGCGGTAGCGCAGCGAGCGCAC
>SKVA01000065.1 GCA_007129695.1 Spirochaetaceae bacterium
CGGCCTGACCGCAGCAACGGCCGGAGAGTGGAGTCCGCTGCCCGAAATCAACGAGCGCGGCGGGCACGTCGGCTACACGCTCGCGCGCCACTACTCACTGCTTATCCCCGGGCGCGAGACGCGGTTCTTTGGCGGCGCGGTGTTCTCGTACGCGCCCGACATCGACGCGACGCTCCACGATCTGGGAGTCGGCGCGGTGCTGATCCAGAACCTTGCGGGCGACCGGATCACAGGCGGCTTCCAGCTCGATCTCGGCTCGCGTCTGTCGGCCGTCTATCGGCTTCCCGCCGATCGCGTGGATCCGACCGCCACCGTGCCGGCCGGGTTCTTCCTCGAAACTGACCCGTACCCGCTGGCTTCCGCCGAGATCGATCTCCGTTTCATCACGGCCGACGACTACTTCTTCCCCTCACGCGCGTTCGCCGCGCGGATCGGCGGCGCGCTCGCGCTCGGTCTTACCGACGACCCCTACACGACCGCGCACGTGACCGGGTCGATGGACGCAGTGATCCCGGTGTTCACCCCGGTCGTGCAGTTCGAAGTCGGCATGCGCTACCGCGGGCACCTCGATCCCGGGTGGACCGGTGGACCCGCGCCGGCGTCGGCGCTGTCGTACATCGACCTCCGCGGCTATGCCGGGACCGACCGACGGGCACACGGTGCGTCGGTATCCGCGGCGATCGCGGCACGGCTGCCGTTCGAGTTCTACGTTCCGATGAGCGTGGGCGGTGGCGCGTATTTCGACGCCGGTCGCGTGGCAGGCGACGCACTCGGGCTGGTTCAGGCCGCGGCCGACGGTGCAGCGGTTGTCGGCGGCTTCGTCGAGCATCGGCTCCTCGCGCCGTTTCGAATCGGCTCAGTGGCCCTCAGTGCGGGAATCGGGACGAAGCTCCCCGACCTGTCGCTTTCGGCCCCATGGCTTCGAATCGACTATCGCGCCGGGTGGTTCTTCTCGGATCCGCTGTAGACGGTCTGCCCCGCGCGCCGGCGACTGTCCGCGGTCAACCGACCACCCGCGGCCACGCACCACCGATCGTTCCCTCGTGGAAGTTCAGCGTGCCTGCGGCAAGTGCTGCCCGCAGCGCCGGCCCTTCGAGCGCGCACAGCGCGCCGTTCGCAACCGCGACACACGTTCCGACGTGGTCAGGCGGAAGCGCATCACAGACCGCATCGGCAGCGGACAGCACCGCATGCCACCGGCGTCCAAGCTCGGCTGCATCGGGAGAACCGCCGTCAAAGTCGAGGGTATCGAGTTCAATTTGGCTGTAGTGCTGCCGCTTCGTGACTTCGAGCAGCGACAGAGGGTTGTAACCCGGGTCCTTGCCGCACGCGGCATAGACGAGGTACCCCAGGGGTTGTAGCCGCTCATCACAGGTAAGGACGTCGACCCAGTCTCGCACTTCGAGTCGGCCCGCGAGCGCAAGCACTTTGTTCGTTGCCAGGTCGAACGGGTGCAGCGTCAGCCCAAGCACATCGTCTTCCATAAGCGGAAAGAAACGAAACGCGCTGTCGCGGGCCCACTCGATTACGCACGTTCGGTCCGATTCGGTCACGAGGGCTTCGACAAACGATGGAGACTCCCGCAACACCGAGACATCCATCCCGTGGCTCGTGAGCGTCGTTCGATCCGCGGCCCAGGACGCGGCCAATGCGGCTTCGGAGTCGTGAAACAGATCGATATCCCGAGACAAGCGGGGAGCCTGGAGCAGCGCGTTCAGGGCGGTACCGCCCGCGACGTAGCTTTCGCCTTGGCCACGGCGGGCGCCGGCTATGACTCTCAGGATCGACTGCTGGAACGCTGTGAGAGCCATTGTCGAATCTCCATCACCCGCTCGTACGCCCGGCGGTCCCCGTGTCTGACGATGAGGTCGAGCACGCGATGACGCTCCTCTTCGGTCTCAGGGAGGAAATCGGGCTTCATGAACCAGAGACACCGCTCCCGGTATTCATTGATGAGTTCAGAGATCCGCTGGTTGACCTGGTCCTCAGACGATTCGTGCGCAGACACCGTTCGGAGTGTAGCACACGGTTGGTATGGCGAGAAGGCAGGAAGGAGCGATGACTGGTCCCAGATGCAACGTATACTTGCCAATTAGCAATCTATATATTACATTCACCGCGGCACACGGAGTGTGCCTCCATCGCCTTTGACAGGGAGTTCCCATGATAGAGGTCACGGCACTGACCAAAGAGTTCACGCAGAAGAAGACGACGACGACGGCCGTATCGGACGTCACGTTCCGCGTCGAGCCCGGAAAAATCTACGGGCTCCTTGGTCCGAACGGCGCGGGCAAGACAACGACGCTGCGCTGCATAGCGACATTGCTCCGTCCGACGAAGGGGACGATAACGGTCAATGGCATCGACGTCACGAAGGAGCCACGCAGGGTGCGCGACACGATCGGGTTTCTGACAGGTGACATGAAGCTCTCAGGCAACCTGAGTCCGCGCGAGCTGCTACGCTTCTTCGGAGACCTCAACCACCTCGAGCGGGACACGACGGAGAAGCGGATCGGGTGGCTCGCTGACTACTTGGACATGAACGACTTCCTTGACCGGCCGGTTGCGAAGCTGTCTACGGGAATGACGCAAAAGGCGACGATCGCGGTGAGCCTCATCCACGATCCGGATGTGATCATCTTCGACGAACCGACAGCCGGCCTCGATATTCTTGCGGCCAAGACGGTGGTCGACTTCCTCTACGATTCGAAGGAGCGCGGACGGACGGTGATGCTGTCGACCCACATCATGTCTGAGGCGGAGAAGCTGTGCGATACGATCGGCATCCTTCTGGAAGGTGAACTGGTTGCAGAGGGCAGCAAGGACGCGCTCATGGTAGCCCACGACAAACCGAACCTGGAGGAAGTGTTCTTCTCGCTTGCAGAGAAGAAGGGCGCGACGGAGGAGGTAGCCCATGCTTAGGGATTCGCTGATCATCTTTCGCAAAGAGATGCGAAACGCGTTCAAGGATCTGCGCACCGTGCTCTCGAATTACGTTCTGCCGTTCTTCCTGATGCCGCTGCTGTTCCTGGCGATAACGTTCTTCCAGAACTCGATGCAGCGGGAGAGGGAAGAACAGGTGTACGAGATCGGGATCGTCAACGCCGAGGACAACTGCCC
>SKVA01000454.1 GCA_007129695.1 Spirochaetaceae bacterium
AGCGAGGGCGCCCACGGGTTCATGGTACGCAGCCAGTATAGCCGGTCGCGACGTGGTTACCAGCAGCGCCTTGGGGGCATCGGCACTATTCTGCGCCTCTCGGTTGTCTACTTACTCAACGCGTTGAGTAAAATTACTCAGTATGCTGAGTAAAGTGTTGGACACGTAGGCATCGACGCACCCGGTTCACCATAGTGCGATCTACATCAACTCAACCGGCGAATGGGTGTATAATGCTGAGTGAAATGCGCATCATTAGCGCCACACCGGCGCAACCGCTCAGCGATCACGTCTACTGGATGGCCTACTACGACTCCTTCGACGCGGACGACACCGGTTTCCGGATGATGTCCGAAGGGACAGTCGACATCCTGATCCCGCTCGAGGGTCAGACCGAGATCACGGCCTGCGCGTCAAACCAGGGTCTGGTGGCAGTCTCCGAACCGGCTCTGGTCGGCCCTCAGCAGAGCTACCGCGTGTACGACACGTCGAAGTGCACCCGGTCGCTCGGGATCGTGTTCTCGGCGGGCGGAGCCGCAAGGTTTCTTGGGCCTCAGCTCGATACGCTGACCGACTCGATCGCGCCTGCGGTCGACGTTCTTGGTCCTGGCATTCGAGCCCTTCATCAGCGACTACTTGAGGAGTCCGATCCGACGCGCATGTTCGCCGTCGTCCAGGCGTACCTGCGCGCACGCTTCGACCCCGAGCTTCCGCACGCGCAGGAGATAGACTATGCGGTATCGGCGATCCGACGCGGGCAGACCGACGGGAGGTCTCTGGTCAGCTTTGCCGAGAAGACCATCGGATTTTCGCATAAGCACTTCGTGGAGCTCTTCAAGCGATCTGTCGGCCTCACTCCCAGGCGCTACCAGCAGATTATCCGTTTCAACCGGATGCTCGAATACTCCCGCCAGTCGCCCGGCGTACCGTGGACTCGGATAGCCACGACGTTCGGATACGCCGATCCGTCGCACCTTGCGAAGGACTTTCACCGACTCGCCGGCATGACACCCGGCGAATATCACCGCGCGCCGTGGACTCATCGCCAGGTGCTCTCCGAAGCCGCATCCGCCGCAGCAGAGCCAGCGGTCGGAGCATGAGATCCCTCGGCGCAGTAGTCATCCGAAAAGCCGGCTTGTACGGTTATTACCTATTTCTGATTTAACCAGTCAGGAGTTGTAGCCTCACCCTTGAGACACGCACCGAAGTCGGTGCGGTCGACGGTAGACCGGTCGTCGCGACCGGTTCGCCCGTTTGCCAGAACCGGGAGGCTGCCGTGCACAAACGAATCCTGACACGTGCGATTGTCGTTGTAGCAGCCGCGCTCACCATCGCCGCGTGCGATGGCCTGTTCGGTGGCAGCCAGATTCAGGCTCCGAAGGTGTTCAGCCTGGATCTCTTCGAGCAGAACATCCGCGACGCGTACGCGGGAAGCATCGGGTTCACATACGCAATCGCGCAGAACGGAGTTCTCGTGCGGTCGGACGGGGTTGGCCTCGGTCTGACCGCGGCAGAGGCCGGAGGGGAGCGCGCGATGCACGAAAACCAGCGGATGCACATCGCGAGCATCAGCAAGACGATCACCACCGCGGCGGTGCTGCGACTGATCGAAGACACAGCCGGCGTCGGGCTCGACAGCTCGATCGAGCCCTACCTGCCGCCTTCGTGGACGCGTGGCCCGGGGGTGGGCGCGATCTCGTTCCGCCAGCTGTTGGCGCACAAGAGCGGCTTCTTCTTCGGTCTGGTGGCCACCGGGGAGACCGACGATCTTCTGGCCGAACACATAGAGGATGGCAACATCCTGCAGCAGGACGACCCGATCTACGACAACGTCCACCACGCGCTGTTCCGGGTGATCGTGCCGTACGTCCTTGGCGAACAGTACACCGACACGTCGGAGACCGAGGCGCAGTTCCACGCGCGGGTGTTCGCGCAGTACGTGCAGGACGTCGTGTTCACGCCGGCCGGTGTTCCGGCCAATCGGGCGACGACCGTCCTGCCCGCCGACTCGAATCGATACTATCCGTGGCCCGACGACGGGCAGCCGGGCGACGAAGGCACCGACTTCACGCTCAGCCACGGAGCGTACGGCTGGTACATGTCCGTCGTCGATCTGGCCGCGGTTCTGGCCCGTCTGCGCTTCACCGAAGACATCATTTCGAACGAGTCACGCACGATCATGAACAGCGAACGGCTCGGGTGGTGGAACACGCGATCCGGCGACCACGGAACCTACACCATGAAGCAGGGTGGATGGCGCTGGACCAGCAATCCGGTGGAGAAGGGGATGCAGTCGATCGCGGCCAATCTGGCCGCGGGTGTCCAGGCCGTGGTGATCGTCAACAGCCGGCGCGACCCGGATGCGACCGATCCCACGCTGCAACCGTTCGACATGGCGTCGATGATGAGGGACGCGTTCGACGACGCGTTCGTTTCACCATAAATCTGTCCGAAGGAGTGTGAGATGAGGAGATACGCGACTGGTGTACTGGTAGTGCTTGCGGTGCTCGTGGCTGCGTCGTGTGATCTGGTCAGGGTGCCCGCACCCGAGCTCCAGGTCATCACCCGCGCCAAACCGGGCGATGAGCCGGCCGATCTGGCATCCGGGCTCACGATGGAGTTCGGAAAGCCGGGCAACGGGGTCAACGAAGACGTAGTGGTCACGATCCGAAACATCGGTGACGCCGACCTGATCCTGGAGGCGGCCGCTCCGCACTACGTGGCGATCGTCGATCAGAATGAGGCGGAGAAGCCGTTTTCGATCGCAATCGGAGCCGACACCAACTCGATCGGTCCTGGAGAGGAAGTGTCGGTGACCGTGCGGTTCGTCGGCCAGAGCACGAGCACCCGCTACGCCGCCAAGCTGCTGATCCCCAGCAACGATGGTGAGCACCCCGACTATTTCCTGAACCTGCAGGGTGACGGGGACGGATTCTAGCACGACGCACATCGTGCAGGAACGCGCGCGGGTCGCTTGCGCGACCAACCGCGCACGAGTAGTCTGGAGCATGGAGCCGTGGTGAACCTGCCGGTCGTCCACGAACGACTCGTGAAGACCGCGCTCAGGCGCGCGAATCTGACCGGGTCGTTCGTCCTGGGCAAGTACGGGCTCTCCCCG
>SKVA01000074.1 GCA_007129695.1 Spirochaetaceae bacterium
AACAGCACGATCCCCACCGCGGCGAAGAAGGTCGTGAAGAAGATCAGCTTCCATCGTCGCGCGAGTACCGCTATCAGATCGAGCAGCGATACGGTGTCGTCGGACACCGTTCTCATCTGCGGTGCGGGTACCGGAGCGTCGGGCAGCGGCGCCGGGGAGTTCTGTGAATCGGTTGAGTCGGACAAGAACGAACCTCACTGACAGTAGAACTGTGTAGGGAAGCTACCACGAATGGCCCATTTCTTCAACTGACGCGTTCAATGTGCCGATGATCGGAACGGGATCATCAGGAGAGTCGTATGAACGCCAAGTCTATCGCATGTATCGCATTGCTTGTAGTGGCATGCGGCGCAGCGCACGCAGAGACCATCGCCATCCTTGTTACCGACAGTGATCCACCGTCGGCCTCCGAGCGGGTGCTCTCCTTCGTGGAGCAGGGCGCGATGGAACGGATGTTCAACCAGGGGCACATCGTCTTCAACCTCGGGTTCGACCCGGAGGACGAGGCGCTGTTCGCGCGAGCGGTCGACGACGCGTTCGACGGTGGCGCGAACTTCGTGGTCTCCATCCGGGTTGCGCGAGGACGCGGCGACGGACTCGCCGCCAGGCCGGCGTCGGTGACCGTGACCGTGATCGATGTCAGAACCGAGTCGACGGTGCTGGAGACGCTTGTGCTCGCGACTGAGATACCTCAGAATAGTGACATGGGAGTCGATCGTCTGTCCGAGCGGCTCGGAGATCTCGGTGCGTTGGCTGCGCTCGAGTCGATTCTCGATGGGGCAACAGCATGGTAGCGGAGCGCATCAACCGCACCGTCCTCGTGGTCGTCGCGATGGTGGGGCTGTGCGCCAACCTGGTCGCGCAGGACGGGTTCGAGGGTCTTGCGACCGTCGGACGATTTGGCAGGTTTCCGTCGGGGCTCTACGGAGCGACCAACGTCGTCGCCGCGAACTCGGTCGTGCGCGTCCGCAATCTTGAGACCGGGGTGGTCGAGCGGATCGTTATCACAGAGGGCGTCGCAGAGCCGGGGGTCTTCCTGGTCCTGTCGCCCGAGGCCGCGGGACTGCTCGGGATCACGACGAGCGGCGTAACGCGGGTGCGACTGACCGAGGTCGTTCCGTCCGCGTTTCGCACTCCCGATGTCGCGACCGAGCAGCCGCTGTCACGCGATCCCGAAGTGAATCCGCGCGCTCTGCAACGCAGCCTCGTCGATACTCTCCCGCCGCCCCCCGTCGGTGTCATTGACGAGCCGGTGCAACCGGCACCGCCCCCGCAGACGAGAGAAGCCATCGAGACCGTGCGCGAGCCGGAGCCGGTGCGTGAACCCCGACCGGAGCCCGAGCTCGCGGTGATCGAACCGCCTGTCGATGCAGATGTCTCCGAACCGGTCGCCGAAGCGCCGTTCGTTCGACCTCCCGAGCCGATCACGGCGCTACCCGAGCCACAGATCGTCGCTCCCGATCCGCGCGGCGATGAGCCGCCAATCGACGATGCCGGTCGACGCGGTATTGCGTCGGGGATAGCCCGATCGGGAATCGCGCGGGTACAGGACGACTTCGAGCGGCCGGAGGCGACGCTACCGCGCGCCGAACGCATCGATACCCAACCGGTGTTTGAATCGTCAATCCCTCACGTTGCGCCGGTTGCAGCCGACGAACCCGATGCACCTGCGCAAGTCACCGACCGCTTGGCCGAACCCGATACACCCGTCGTGGACCGACCGGGGATCGTCGATCTGGCGATTCGCGCGGTCACCGATCGGCTGCCTCGCAAGGATCCGTTTCCATCGCCCGCCGGTGACGATCGGGAGAACGGACTCCTGGTGACGCCGCGACCGCGGCGCGACGAGGTTGTTGCCGAGCTTCCGGCAGCGGCCGCGCCTGCGATCGAACGCCCCGCGATGGCCGGGATCGGCCCGCTTCGCGCCGCAAGCGACGATTTCGTCCCCGATCTGGCGGTTGCGGTTGCGCCCGAGCCCGATCGGCCGGATGCGTTCGCGCCCGTTCGAGCCGGTGTGGCCCCTTTGGCCGACGTGATGCTCGCCGAAGCGGTTCCGGGCGATCCGGATCTACCCGACACGACCCTCACGATGGGGCCCCGCCCGCCGGAAGTCGGGCCCGATGCCGTGCTCGCGAGCCCGATCGACCGGGAGGCCATGCGCGACGAACCACGGGTCGCCGAAGCTCCCGCGCCAGTTCCGGATGAGCCCGAGGATCCCGCTTCGGAACTCGTCCGGCGCGATGCGACCGATCCACCGCTCCCGGCAACCGAGCCGCCCGTGGCCGCGGTTCGTGAACCCGAGGCTGCCGATCCGGGGCTCATTCGAACCGCCGACGAACGCGTCGACGCGGCGGTCGCCGTCGCGGCTCCAGTGGTGCCGGATCCGGTCCGAGCGGAGAGCGCCGAGCCGCCCGACGTGCGCCCGGTTCCGGTGTCCGACGATGCGATCCTCACGCTCGAACCGGCAGACTTCAGGCCGCCGGTCGTGCCGCGTCCCGAAGAGGATGCGATGCTCGCGCGCGAAGCGCCGGACAGCGATCCCGAACCGGCGGTCGAGGTGACCGAGGCACCGACTGTGGAGCCGGCCCGACCCGCCGCAGCGCCGGCAGCCGACATTGCTGTCTCGCCGCCGCGCGTGGAATCGCCGCCCCCGGAAGCGCCGCGCGTGGAAGCCGCGCCGACGGAGACGGCGGTCGTCGACGCCGACGGATACTATCTGCAGGTAGGCGCGTTCTCAAACCGCGGCACTGCCGACGTGACCGTAGACGCGTTTGCTGCAGTCTATCCGATGGCGGTCGTTCCGGTCGCTCGCGACGGCGCAACGATCTACCGGGTGCTTGTCGGCCCGCTCGAGCGCGACGAGACGGGTACACTCCTGCTGTGGTTCAGATCACGCGGGTACCGCGACACGTTCGTGCGAAGCGGGCGCGAGTTGTAGTCACACGCCGGGCGCCCGACGGTGCCGGCGTGGACTGTCGATCTGCCGAGTTATGCGGTCAGAGCGAACCGCCTACCATGCACATCCATTCGGCTTCGGCGGCGACTTCGTCGCCGACGTACGCGATGCCGTGCTGTCGGACCATCCGCGCGGAGATCCGGTCGTTTTCGACCTCCAGGCGCACCTCTTCGTTCGGGCGCACCTGTCGCCGGAACTTGACGTTCGTGACCGACGCAAGGAAGAACAGATTGTCACCGAGGATTCCGAGTTCACCGATCCCGGCACCACCGCACTGAGCGAGTGTCTCAACCAGGATGACGCCGGGCACTACCGGGTAGGTCGGGAAGTGGCCCGCGAAGAAGAACTCCTTGTCGGTGTAGGTCCGGTACCCTACGATCCGCTCCTTCGACACGACTTCGAGACGATCCACGAAGAGGAACGGGTCGCGGTGCGGTATCAGCTCGGTGATCGGTTTCATTGTGGCTCCTTGATTTCTGACCAAAAAGATACGACACAGCTTCGGATTGCACAATCCCCCGTGTCGACGCCCCCCGGATCATACACTATACTCGGCGACTGGGGACAGAATGGTAGTTGACAATAACAGGCCGCTACTACGGCGCGACAGCAGAATAGGGATCGTGAACCGCGGTGAACCTGCGATCAGGTTCATCCGCGCCGTCAGAGAGTACAATGAAACCGAAGGAACCGATCTGACGACGGTCGCGTTCCACCTCGATGAGGAATCGGACGCGCCATTTGTGCAGCAGGCCGACCACGCGTTGGCGTTCAGGCGTGTTGCCGGCGCAACCCAGACCGGCGGAGTATACGTTGAGAAGGACGTACTGCTGCGCGCGCTGCAGGCAGCCGGCTGCGACGCTGTCTGGGCCGGTTGGGGATTCGTCAGCGAGGACTCGGGCTTCGCCGCTATGGTCGCCGACGCGGGCCTTGTGTTCCTGGGGCCCGACGCTGCCGCTATGTCGCTCCTTGGCGACAAGATAGCCGCGAAGGACCTGGCCGAACGGTCTGGGGTGCCCATACTGCCGTGGAGCAAGCGCGCGATTGAGGATATCGACGACGCCCGCCGGATCGCAGAACAGATCGGCTACCCGGTGATCGTCAAGGCCGCGCACGCAGGCGGCGGCCGCGGGATCCGTTTCGTGATGACCCCCGACCAGCTTGAGGATCAGCTGCGCGCGGCGCGTGAAGAGACAAAGCGGGTGACAGGCGATGAGATCGTGTTCATCGAGCGACTGGTCGTGACCGGCCGGCATCTGGAGGTGCAGTGCCTCTGTGATCGTGACGGGACTGTCGCTACGTTCGGCGTGCGCGACTGTTCGGTTCAGCGCCGCAATCAGAAGATCATCGAAGAGACGCCGCCGCCAGTGATGTCGCGCGATGAGATCGCGTCGATCGAAGCGTCGGCGCCGCGGCTTATGGCGGCCGCCAGGTACGAGAGCGCCGGCACGGTCGAATTTCTCTTCGATATCGACCGTAACGAGTACTACTTCATGGAGGTGAACACGCGGTTGCAGGTCGAGCATCCGATCACCGAGGTTCTCTACGGCGTCGACCTGGTCAAGGGTCAGATCGATGTCGCGTTCGGCCATCCGCTGCGGGTCTCGCCGAGAGAGCCGGTCGGGACCGTGCTCGAAGCGCGGTTGAACGCGGAGGATCCCGATCGCGACTTCGCTCCGTCGCCCGGGTACGTGCGGCACTTCCGGATCCCAGCGGGCCCCGGCGTTCGCGTTGACTCGGGGATCGAGCAGGGCTCCACGATTCCGGCGCTCTTCGACTCCATGGTCGCGAAGGTGATCGTTCACGGTACGACTCGCGCCGAGGCGATCGCGCGCCTTCGGCGGGCGCTACGCGAGACCCGGATTGCGATCGACGGAGGCACTACCAACAAGGCGTTCCTGCTCCAGTTGCTCGGTGAACCGGTGGTGGTGGCGGGCGCTGTCCACACGAAGTGGGTCGAAGCGATGCTCCGTGAGTCGGGACGCGTCGACGATGTGCGCGCCGACGCTGCGCTCGTCGCGGCGGCGATCCGAATCCATCGGACACGACGCGACGATGAGGTAGCGTTGTTCGAGCGGCAGATCCTGAACCTTGGGTATCCCCGGTCTGCGGTTGGCACGACCGGGTACGACATCACGCTCGGTCACCGCGGCAACGCGTACTCGTGCCGGGTTCGCCAGGTCGACGCGTTCGCGTACCAGGTGACGGTCGACGGCGCTGCGCTCAGCGCTGAGTTCGTGACTTCCGGCGGCGAGGCACGGCTGTCCTACGCGGATCGACGATTCGCGATCCAGTTCATCGATCGCGGTGATGCGCTCCAGGTCGAGGTCGACGGAATGCCGTGCATGCTCGAGATGGAGTCGGGAGGCGCCGTGAGGGCCCCTTCGCCCGCGATCGTGCTCAACCTGGCCGTCGCGATCGGTGCCGCGGTCGACAAAGGAACCAGACTCCTGTCGCTCGAAGCGATGAAGATGGAGATGGTCATCGATGCGCCGTCGTCGGGGATCGTGAAGGAAATCCTGGTATCGCCGGGGCAGCAGGTAGCCGCCGGCGAACCGCTCGTGCTCATCGACGCCGCCGAAACCGATGACAATGCTGCCGACGAGATAGTGTCCCAACCGCGGATCGACTTCGTTTCCGACGCCGACGATCCTGATTCGGTCTGGACTCGGCGTCGCGCCGCGTTCGTGGGGATCTTCCTTGGGTACGATCAGGAGCCGTCGGCCGAACGCGAGTTTGCCGAACTCGCGCGCCTCGCGTCCGAGCGCGATGAGCTTCGTGACGACTACTTTGAGCTGCTGATCGAGGTGATCGACCGCGCGGTGGCGGTTGATACGCTGTTCGGCTCCGAACGGCTCTCCTCTGACCGATTCGCCAGGTCGGTCTCGTGGCAGGAGATGGTCTACACCGCGTTTCGCTACTCGATGTTCGACTCCGATACGTTGCCCGAGCACTTCGTCGCCGCGGTCGACCGCGCGCTCGGCTTCTACCCGCGCAGTAACGAGTACGACGGCCGCTGGCGCGCGTTTCACGCGATGCAGCGGACCCAGCGAGGTCGCGATGCGCTGCTCGCGGCTCTGCGCGCGATCGTCACGGCCCTTGAGAGCGTTGCCGTCGCAAGCGGGCGCAGCGCAGAGCTACTGCGGCTGCTCGACGAGCTGATCCGGCTCAATCAGATTCGAACGCCCGCGCTTGCCGACGCGTGTCTGCACGCGCGCTATCATCTCTACGAGCAGAGTAAGGTCACAACGCTTCGCCGTATGCGTAGCCGCCGCGTTCAGGAGAGGATCCGCCGACTACTCGACAGCGATCCCGGTGATGCGAACAGGCCGGAGACCGAAACGACCATCATCGATGCGAGTCCCTACATCGTCTACGAACTGCTCGAGGCGTACCGCCACGCCGATGAGGCCGGGAAAGCGACGCTGCGGTCGCTGCTCGCGCGACACATGACCCGCGACCGTGAACTCGAGCGGGTCCGGGCCACGGCCGGCGGTGCGGTCGCGGTAGCGTCGGGAGAGACAACACTCGTCGTGATGGTTGGCGACCTTACCGAGCTCGACCTCGACGCGGTCGATTCGATTGCCGAGTCCGAGTTCGGCGGTGTGGACCGCGACCACAGCGAGATCGTGGTGATCTGCGGCTCTCCGGACAACGCCGATCCGTCCGAGGTCCTCGCCTCGATCGAGAGCCGACCCGCGCGAGCCGGTATGCTCTGCGTCGGCGTCTACTCGGCGGCGCGTAGCTACACCTACCGCACCTACCGTGATGAATCGGGCGAGTGGCGCGAAGAGCCTCGCCGTCGCGAGTTCAGTCCTCTGTTCTACCGCGAGTTGCGCGTCGAGCGCCTAAGGGACTTCGACCTGGAGGTGCTCTATCACTCCGACTCGGTGTTTCTGTTGTCGGCTACTGCGCACGCGAACGCGCGCGACGAGCGACTGTTCGCGCTTGCGACCGCGAGCGAATCGGACCCCGAGGTCAACACGAGCGGCTCGATCGAGCGGGTCGGTGACTTCGACGAGGTGTTCATGGAGGCGGTCGTCAAGATGCGCAGCGAGCAGGCGCATCGGTCACGCCGACTCTTCTGGAACCGCATCCTGATCCATGTCCGCGCGCTGATCCCGCTGTCTGCCGCGCAGATCAAGGCGTACGGAGCGCGCGTCGTTCCGCGAACTCGCGACCTGGGGCTGGAGAAGCTCGTTATCTTCACGCGTCGCAAGCGATGGAGCGAGGACCGGATACGCGATCTGGAGCTGCTGTTCCTCAATATCTCGGAGGATCAGTTCACGCTGCGCAGCCGGACACCGTCGCTCGAGCCGTACAAGACGATGGACCGCTACGTGTCGAACGTCGTGCGCAGTCGTCAGCGGAAGAACGTCTATCCGTACGAAGTCATCAAGATGATCACGTACACGGGGTATCCTGTGAGCTCGAACGTACCGCGCGGCGACTTCGCAGAGTATGACATTGAGGTCGCCGACGATGGGGCGCAGCGGCTCGTCGACGTGAAGGACCGCGAGTATGGCCGCAATGCGAGCAACGTGGTGTTCGGCGTCATCCGCAACCAGGACGTCGGTACGCAGCAGAGTTACCGCCGCGTCATCGTGTTGTCGGATCCCACCGCGGACATGGGGTCGCTCGCCGAAGGCGAGTGCCGGCGGATCATCGCTGCGCTCGACCTGGCGGAGAAGGAGCGGATTCCGGTCGAATGGATACCGGTCTCATCGGGTGCGCGCATCGATATGGAGAGCGGTACCGAGAACCTCGACTGGACCGCCGCGGTCGTCAGGCGCATCGTAGAGTTCACGCAGCGCGGGGGTGAGATCAACGTAATCGTCAGCGGTATCAACGTTGGAGCGCAGAGCTACTGGAACGCGGAGGCCACGATGCTGATGCACACGTCGGGGCTTCTGATCATGACCGACGACGCGTCGATGCTGCTGACCGGAAAGAAGGCGCTCGATTTCTCCGGAAGCGTCTCTGCCGACACGAACGTCGAGATCGGCGGCGTCGAGCGGATCATGGGACCGAACGGACAGGCCCAGGTGCGCGTCGCAAACCTCACCCAGGCGTATCGCGTTCTGTTCGACCACTATCGCTACGCGTACGTGCAGCCCGGGGCAACCGCCCCGGAGCCGATCGCGAGCAGCGATCCTGACGACCGCGATGTCGGGCTCACCGCGTACGACGATCGCTTGGGACAGGGCTTTGGACGGATCGCCGACATTTTCAGCGCGAGCCACAACCCGGAGCGCAAGAAGCCGTTCGACATGCGGCAACTCATGCACGCGACCCGCGATGCGGATTCGGGCTACCTGGAGCGATGGGCGATCATGAAGGACGCGGAAACCGCGATCGCATGGGAAACCCGGATGGGCGGCGAGGGCGTCGGGATGATCGGGATAGAGAGCCGGGTGCTTGCCCGTCTCGACGACGTCCCGCACGACGGTCCCGAGAGCTGGAGCGGCGGGACGCTCTTCCCGCAGAGCTCGAAGAAGGTCGCGCGCGCTATCAACGCGTGGAGTAGCCGGCTTCCGGTTGTTGTCCTCGCGAATCTGTCCGGATTCGATGGCTCGCCCGAGAGTCTGCGGAAGCTGCAGCTGGAGTACGGAGCCGAGATCGGACGCGCGGTCGTGAACTTCCGCGGACCGATCGTCTTCGTCGTCGTCGCGCGCTACCACGGCGGCGCGTACGTCGTGTTCTCTAAGAAGCTCAACCCGTCGCTCACAGCGTTCGCTCTCGAGGGGTCGTACGCGTCGGTCCTCGGCGGCGCGCCGGCGGCCGCGGTCGTCTTTCCGCGTCAGGTGGAGCGCGATACGCTCGCAGATCCAAGGGTGGAGGAGGCGAATCGTCGGCTCGAGTCCGACGCGAACTATACGCAGCGCGACTACGACGATGTGTATCGCAGCGTGTACGCGGAGAAGCAGACGGCGCTCGGACAGCAGTTCGACTCGATCCACGACGTGGAGCGAGCGAAGCGGGTCGGTTCGATCGACGACGTCATCACGATTTCGCAGTTGCGCCCGAGGATCATCGAGACGATACGGTCGGGCGTCCGTGCGCGATGAGCGCGCGGATGCCTTCCTTCATCGCGTCGGTTCCCCAGTCGTGGAAGCCGGGGCGCACACCGATCACGTACCCGTTGGCGTCGATAAGGTAGCTCGTCGGGTACGCCCGCACGCCGTAGCGGAGCATCACGCGACCATCGCGATCGAGGAGAACCGGATACGTGAAGCCCATCTCGTCGATGAACTCCTGCGCGACCTGCCGGGACTCGAGCACGTTCACCGCAAGAACCTCGAACTCCTCGGTTCCGATCGCGTCGTAGAGTGCCTGCATCGACGGCATCTCTTCGCGGCACGGCGGGCACCACGTAGCCCAGAAGTTGAGCAGAACGAGCTTCCCACCCGACTCGGATAGCGACCGTTCGGTCCCGCCAAGGGCGGCGAGCGTGAAGTCCTCGCTTGGAATCCGGTTCTCAAAGGGCAGCATCCCGATCGCGAACAGAAGCTCGGCGGTCTGATCGTCCATCGCGACCGGGTCGCGATCGCGACGGCCGAGCGTGTCACGCTGTGGAGCGGCCGCTGCATCGTCGGCCGGCGTCGGAGCCACGACCGGTGGATCAACCGGCGGCAGCTCCTGCCGCCCGCCGGCAACGAGCGGGCCGGCGATCAGTACAAGGATCACAGCGAACGCGAACGATACTCTCATCATGACTCCTCGACATATATACCGCCACCGCGGCCGGCTTGCAACCGCCAGGCTCGGTCGCTCCCGGCCTTGTGTCAACCGGAGATCAGCAGGAGAACGGTCAGGTTGTACGCGCCGTGCGCAATCGCGATCGCGTGAAGGCTGCGCTGGCGGATGTAGAGCAGCCCAAGAACGGCACCCACTACGAGCGCGACGACAAACCCTGCGACGCCCTGATAGAGGTGTCCCACGGCGAACAGCAGCGCGCCCCCGACGATCGTTGCGGTCGGCTCAAGCCCGAGTTCGGCTCCCCGGTCGAACAGGTACGCGCGGTAGAACACCTCTTCGCGGTAACCGATGGCCAGCGTCGATACGATCAGAAGCGGGATAAGCTCGTAGCGGCTGAAGCTCCACGCGTCCGGCGTGCCAAGCGCGTCCGCCGCGCCAGTGAGCGACGCGACGCCGCCTATCACCGCCACGCAGCAGACGATCGCGGCGTAGTCGAGCGCGGCCGAACCGACATCGGTCGACCGCAGCTTTCGCCAGCCGAGCGCCGCGGCCGACCCGGGTCTTCGCAACTCTGCGAGCGCGATCACGAGCGCGATCTGCGGCAGGCTCACCGCCAGTATCTGGAGGTGGTAGAAGGCGCTGTCGAACGCACGCGCATCGATTCCGACCGTCTGGGAGACCAGACCCGGCAGGAACAGGACGCTGAAAAGAAGCAAAAACTCTTTGCCCAGGCTCACCCGTCAGTTATACTCGGTTTTGATGAATTGGGAAATTCGTTGAGATAGAGGCGGTCAGCGGCCGAGAATTGAGGGGAGAGTGTCTCATGTGGATCGGAATCGGCATCATAGCTCTACTCCTCGCCGCCTTCATCGTGTTTGTGCAGCGCAACGGCGGGTTCGGTTTTCCGTGGCTGCAGTTCTACGTCAAGGGCAAGGAATCGGGCTTCCGGTTTCGCGAGCTGAACCTCCTTCGCCACGTAGCGGTCGAAAACAACCTCCGTGATCCGACCTCACTGTTCTGGTCCGAAAAGACGCTCGACCGGTGTATCCGCGGGACGGTGATCAGATTTCGGGGCAGGGACATCGAGGACGAAGAGAAATCGGTTGTGTTCCTGAACAAGCTCTTCGACTTCCGCAAGAGGGTCGAGTTCAACCTGCCGAAGTACCGGATCGGCATCACATCGTCACGAAATATCACCGCGCAGCAGCAGCTAAGGATCACCTTTCCCGGAAGCGGCATCTACTACGCGAAGGTCGTGGAGAACATGCGCCGCTATCTCGCGATCAGTTATCCGAAAGGGAAGCCGCTCCCGCCCGGGTTTTCGTGGGAGAAGCTCAAGATCAACGTCTACTTCTGGCGTCCGGAGGACGCCGGGTACCGGTTCGAGTCGCGAGTGCTCGGAGACTACCTCGACCGCAAGTTCCCGATCCTCCATATCGCCCACTCCGACAACCTGGTGCGAGCGCAGAAGCGCGGATCGATACGTGCGGTGCTCAACACGACCGGGCATCTCTTTCCGCTCCAGTCAATAGAACAAGCGCATGAGGACTGGGATACAACGGGAGGGTTCCGGTGCCGCTTCGTCGATATCTCTGAGGACGGGGCCGCCGTGATGGTCGGCGGTCGCGCAAAGCCGGGCCTGCCGGTGAAGCTCCAGACGGAGTTGTTTGACAAGCCGATGATAATGTCGGGGATCATCAAGGGCGTTACGTTCAAGCAGAGCAAGAACGTCTCGGTCCTCCACATCCAGGCGCAGTCCCCGTCGCCGTCGATGAAGAATACGATTCTGATGTACGTGTACGGGATCTTCAAGGATCCGGAGAAGCGCACGGCGGCGCGAACCGCCAACCAAAGTTGAATTCGCACGCTCAAGCCGATAGTATACAGGTGCTGTAGGAGGCTCGAGATGACGCGACGTGCGATGCCGGTAGTGATCATTCTGCTCGTGGTTCTTGCGACCGCTGCATCGGCGCAGGACACCGATCGTACGCTGCAGGCGTACCGTGACCGATTCCGCGA
>SKVA01000004.1 GCA_007129695.1 Spirochaetaceae bacterium
CCGCAGCCATCGACCGCCTGGGGGCGACGAGGCGGCCGGATTGCTGATCGACGAACTGCTGTGGGCCGTCGACGGTGTCAAGGAAGGCTCACCCGAATCCGACGCATTCAAGCGGGCAGGTGTCGTGGCCCGTCTGTTGCAGGCTCGCGTCGCGCCGGTGAGCAGGGTATCGCTGGCCGAATCGATCCGGACCATTGAGCGGCAGATCGTTCAATACGCTGCCTCTCAGCGCAAGCGGGTTCGGGTCCGAATAACAGGTCACGGCGCGAGCGTCGCGCCGATCGTCGCGGATCTGGTGCTTGAAGCGTTGCTCCATCTGGTTCGCAACAGCATCGATCACGGTATAGAGCCTATCGAACGGAGAGTCGCGCGCGGTCGGGCTCCTGCGGCGTCGATCCGGATCCATGTGGATCGTACCGTCGACCAGATACGGATCGCGGTAAAAGACGACGGGTTGGGTATCGATGAAGAGGCGATCCGCCGGATGCACGATGACCCGAACAGTCCGCTGCTGTCGATCCTCGCGCGACCCGGGGTTACCGGGTCGCGTGCTCGCCTCGGCGGCGCACCATCGGCTCCGGTCGCCTCGACCGACGAACCGCACGAAGTGCTGATCGAGGCCGCTCGGCGCGCCGAACCCGCGGCCCCGCTCTCAGAGAGCCGGTACGCCTCAGGACGTGGCGTCGGGGTTGGAAGCGTGGTGCACACGGTGCGCAATCTGCTGTCGGGAACCGTCACGCTGAAGAATGAGCCCGGCCGCGGCCTGACCGTGGTGATGCAGTTTCCCGAGCCGGGACGCCTGGTACACGCAACGCTGGTAACCAGCGGTGGCGGTGCGTTCGCAATCCCGTCATCGATGGTTGCTGACGATCATTGCCTCGATCGTCGTCGCGTCAAGCGCGACAGCCTTGGGGCATTCTGGTGTGAGATCGATGGAGAGACGGTTCCGCTGCACAGACCCGGAGGGAGTTTGGTCAGACTCGACGGTGACGTGCAACGCGTCCACATCCTGGTATCGCGCGGACCGAACGGGCTGGAAGGCATCGTCTGCGATCGTGTGGTAGGCGAGGAGCCGGTGCTCCGTCGCAGTCCTGGTGCGCGAACGGTATTCAGCCGGATTCTAGACGCAGAGGTCGTACTGGTGATCCCTGGGCTGCCCGTTCGGGCGGAGAACGAGTGAGTGCGCCGAGCTGGTTGGAGATCGATCTTGACCGGTTGACCGGGAACGTGACTTCGATCCGCGCTCTGCTGAGTGGCCGGGATCGATCTCGCGAAGGGCTGCGCGTCGGCAGCGGACCCGCTCTGATCGCGGCGACCATCAAGGCCGACGCGTACGGGATCGGAATCGAGCCGATCGCGCGGCACCTGGCACCGCTGGTCGACTGGTTCGCGGTCTATTCGCCCGACCAGGCGATTGCTCTTGCACGCCTGACTCGGGCCGTTGCGATTCTGGTCTACATGCCTGTTGAGGCCGAGGGGATTCGCGTTGCGCTCGACGCCGCCCGGGTGTGCGGCAAGCGAGTCCATTTCACGATCCACGACCAGAGCGATGTCGGCGTGTTCGCCGACATCGCTCGACGGATTGGCGCGTCGGTCAACGTTCATGTCTACCTGGACACCGGCATGAACCGGGCGGGGATTCGCGCGGAGGATCTTGCGCCGGTGATCGACGATATCCGCACCAGCGGGTCGCTGAGACTTTCGGGAGTGTACACCCATTTTTCGTCGGCCGAATCCGATGGACCGATTACCCTCGCGCAGGCCCAACGGTTCGACGATGCCGTCGGACCGTACGTCACGGATCTGTCCCCCGATGGGTGTATTCACATAGCGAACAGCGCGGGCCTTCTTCGTGATGTGGGTCTTCAGCGCGATCTGGTTCGTCCTGGTCTGTTACTCTGGGGATACGCGATCGATGCGATGGTCGATGGCTCGCTCCTATCACGCGATTCGGTCCTTCCAATCCTCCGGTGGCGAAGTCGGATCGTTCACACTCGCACGGTTGCCGCCGGGTCGAGCGTCGGGTACGCCGGAACCGAAGTTGTCGGGCGTGACGCTGTCCTGGGTATCGTTCCGGTGGGCTACGGTGATGGGTATCCGCTTGCACTCAGCGGTCGCGGAGTTGTCACATTCGCGAACCGGCCGACCCTGGCGGCGCGCGTAGTCGGCCGTGTGAACATGGACCAGCTGATCGTCGATCTGACCGGAACCGGCGCCGTGCGCGGCGATCTGGTCGAAATCTACAGTGCCGACGTCGACGCACCGAACTCGCTGCCACGACTCGCCGACCTTGCCACGGCGCACTGCTACGAACTGCTGTGCCGGCTCACACCGCGTATCGAACGCCGGATCGTCAGGTTCACCGACCAGTGATTACACGACTTTGTGATGCCTGAAGCCGAAGGAAGAGAAAAGAAACGGCATGCCTGGACGTCTACACGCTCCCGCTTGTCGCGTAGCGTGCCGCATGCCGTTTGGGATGAGATCTCACCCTGCTTCATTGTCGGTTGATCCCCCGATAAACTTGATCGTCTCGACCGTGCGGGAGAGCTCTTCGGCGTGGTACCGGGATGCTTCGCCGAGCGTCTCGTAGAGCGCTCGCGATGCGGCGATCTGCTCGGCGATGCTCGAGCTACCGAAGCCCGATCCGATCGCGTTGATTGCTCTCTGCATCAGGAACGCCGCTATCCGGCCGGCTGGATTGGAGGCGATCGCGGCATCGTGCGCTGTCAGCGGGGAGAAATCAACCTGGAGACCGCGGGCGTGTCGATCGGTCATCCGATCGACAGTGTCGCACGCGCGATCGGCGATCGCCGCGAGTGTCACCAGGTGCGCGCGCAGCGCCCCGGTGTGTTCGGCGATGCGGGCGGTGCGGTCCTGGTCGTCAGCGCGCAGCCGAGACGCTTCTCGGAGGGCTCGCGCGATGTCGGCTCGTGCGTCGGGCAGCCCCAGAACGCAATCGGGGTGGACTCTGGTGACGCCGTCGATCGACGCCGAACCGCGGGTTACCGCGAAGGTAGGCAGGCGGTTGCGCGCGATCTGCGATGAGAACCAGTTTCGGTAGATCGCCATGCGCCGATCGGATAGCAGCGTGCCTCA
>SKVA01000518.1 GCA_007129695.1 Spirochaetaceae bacterium
ACACCCTCGCGGACATGGAGCTGCTGTTCGACGGCATACCGCTCGACATGGTGTCCACGTCGATGACGATCAACGCACCCGCGGCCGTCCTGCTCGCGATGTACCTGGCGGTTGCCGACACGCAGACCGTCCCGTGGTCGGAGCTGCGTGGCACGATCCAGAACGACATCCTCAAGGAGTACATAGCGCGGGGAACCTACATCTTCCCGCCCGAACCGTCGATGCGACTCATCACCGACACCTTCGCCTTCTGCACGGCCGAAGTCCCCGAGCGGAACACCATCTCCATCTCCGGCTACCACATCCGTGAAGCCGGCAGCGATGCGGCGCAGGAGATGGCGTTCACCATTGCCGACGGCATCGAGTACGTGCGCGCGGCGATCGCCGTGGGCCTGGACGTGGATGACTTCGCGCGCCGGCTTTCGTTCTTCTTCAACGCGCATAACGATCTGTTCGAAGAAGTTGCGAAGTACCGCGCCGGGAGGCGTATCTGGGCGCGGATCATGAAGGAGCGCTTCGGTGCCGGCGATCCGCGGAGCATGATGCTGCGGTTCCACACGCAGACCGGCGGAGCGACGCTCACCGCTCAGCAGCCCGACAACAACATCGTGCGCGTCGCGATCCAGGCGCTCGCGGCGGTCCTGGGCGGGACGCAGAGCCTGCACACCAACAGCCGTGAGGAAGCGCTGTCACTGCCAACCGAGGAGTCGGTCCGCTTGGCATTGCGCACGCAGCAGATCCTCGCTCACGAGTCGGGGGTCGCCGAAACGATCGACCCGCTCGCCGGCTCCTACTACGTGGAGGCGCTCACCGATCGCGTCGAACGCGAAGTGATGGCCTACCTCGACAGGATCGAGGCGCTCGGCGGGATGATCCCCGCGATCACGCAGGGCTACGTGCAGCGCGAGATCCAGGAAGCCGCGTACCGTCGCCAGAAGGACATAGAAAACGGCGAGCGTATCGTCGTCGGGGTCAACGCGCACCGCAGCGAAGAGTCGTCGCCGACCGGCCTCCTGCGCGTTGATCCCGCCGTCGGCGAAGCGCAGCGCGCGCGCATTGCCGACGTCCGCAGCCGGCGTGATCAGGCAGAGGTTGACCGAAGCCTGCGCGCGCTTCGCGACGCCGCGCGCACGCAGGACGCGAATCTGATGCCGCCCATCCTGAGCGCCGTACGGTCGTACGCGACCCTCGGTGAGATGTGCGGCGTGCTGCGTGAAGAGTTCGGCGAGTACCGCGAAACGATCGTTCTGTGAAGGAGCCGGTAGTGACGGATAAGAAGCCAGGTTCGTGCCGCATCCTGATCGCGAAGCCCGGGCTCGACGGCCACGACCGCGGCGCGAAGTACATCGCCCGGGCGTTGCGCGACGAGGGGTACGAGGTCATCTACACCGGCATCCGCCAGACGCCGGAAGCGATCGCTGCGACCGCGATCCAGGAGGACGTCCAGTTCGTCGGATTGAGCCTGCTCTCCGGCGCGCACGGCGAGCTCTTTCCTCGCGTCATAGATCTGCTGCGCGAACAGGGCGCCGACGACATCGTCGTCTTCGGCGGCGGGATCATCCCGGACGAAGACGTTCCGCACCTGAAGGAGATCGGCGTGAGGGCGATCTTCGGCCCCGGGTCGGTCATGAAGGACATCGTGGCCTTCATCGAGAGCGCCCGGTAGACCATGGATCTGGCCGCAGGCATCTTGGCGCGCAATACGCGAGCAGTAGCGCGGGCGATCTCGCTCGTGGAGAATCGGGATCCGCAGGCGAAGGCGCTCATCGACGGGCTCTACCGGCACTGCGGTCGCGCATCGATCGTCGGGATCACCGGCAGTCCGGGATCTGGCAAGAGCACGCTCACCGACCGGATCATAGCCCGGGAGCGCGCGGCGGGTCGCACCGTCGCGGTGATCGCTGTCGACCCCAGTTCACCGTTCACCGGCGGCGCGATCCTTGGCGACCGCCTGCGGATGCAGGACCACGCGACCGATCCCGGCGTATTCATCCGCTCGATGGCGTCGCGCGGCTCGCTCGGTGGGCTCGCGGTCGCCGCCGGCGACGCGGTGCGCGTCCTTGACGCAGCCGGCTACGACACGCTTCTCATAGAGACGATCGGGGTCGGGCAGACCGAGGTCGATGTCGTCGAGCTCGCGGACCTCGTGCTCCTCGTTCTCATGCCCGGCACCGGTGATGAGATCCAGGCGCTGAAGGCGGGCGTGATGGAGATAGGCGACTTCTACGTCATCAACAAGGACGACCTGCCGGGAGCCGACAAGCTACGGTTGGAGGTCGAATACGTCCTGTCGCTCAGCCAACCATCGGTCGGTCGCAAGGCCGGCCGGGTACTCATGACCGGAGCGCTCCGCAACACGGGCATCGACGAGCTGTGCGCCGCGATCCGCGATCGCACCGCCGAAGACCGCGCGGATGGATCACTCGACGAGCGACGCAGGCGTCGCATCGAGCGTCGGCTCGACGCGATCCTGCGTGCGCGCATCCACGAGGTCATGGACACGCATCTGGAGTTTTCGCGTCAGCTCACCGGCTGGGTCGACCGGATCGAACGGAACGAGACCGGCCCCTACGCGCTGATCGACCAACAGGTAGAGCTGCTGCTGAGCAACCGCTTCGTGCACGGGAGCAGCAAGGAGGAGCAATGATAGAGAAGATCAACCACATCGGTATCGCGGTAGCATCGCTCGACGAACGCATTCCCTTCTATCGCGACGTGCTGGGGCTCACGTACGCGGGCACCGACACGATCCCGGATCAGAAGGTGCGCGTCGCGATGTTTCGCGTCGGGGAAGTGACGATCGAGCTCCTCGAGCCGACCGATCCGGAGAGCCCGATCGCGAAGTTCATAGAGAAGAACGGCGAAGGGATGCACCACATCTCCTACCACGTGGACAACATCGAGGCGCAGATCGCCGACGTCGTAGGAAAGGGGGTCCGGATGATAGACGCGGTCCCGCGCCCGGGAGCACACGGGACACGCATCGCATTCCTCCACCCAAAGTCATCGGGTCGGGTGCTGACCGAGTTCACCGAGGGATGAGGTCTTCTGAACAGCAAACCGCCGAATCCGCCACGAAGGTGCACCCGACGT
>SKVA01000176.1 GCA_007129695.1 Spirochaetaceae bacterium
CCGCTTGCGAAAGGCGAGGTCGAGGCGCTGCACGACGAAGTCTTCACCGAGCAGACCTACCACGGTATGCTCGAGCCGCTTCGCGCGGTACGAACGGAGCGCTACAAGCTCGTGCGCAGACACTTACCGACCGGACCGCTCATGCGCCACGACGGACCGTCGACGCCGATCGTCGAGGCGCACGGATGGTACGATCGACCGATCGGCCACGAAGAGCTCTTCGACCTCTACCTCGATCCACAGGAGAGCTGCAACCGGATCGCCGACCCGGCGTGCGCCGGCATTGCGTCCGATCTGCGCTCGCGCCTCGACGCGTGGATGGCGCGGACCGATGACTGTTTCGCGAGCGGAGAGTTTCCGCCGGTTCCCGGTCGCAGCGGCCGGACCGGCTGATACGTATCGATAGACCAGAATGGAGGAACCATGCACAGGATAGGGAATGAACATCGCGCCGGTATCGATCGGGCGGTCACGGAGGCTTTGGCGCTCGCACCGGGGACGGCGGCGGGATCGAAGGGCGGCTCAGGCAGGCCAAGGCGGTTGCTCGTGACGAGTCTGAACGTCAGGGACGGAGTGGTCGGCGACGGGCACGCGTCTATCGATCCGGGAAACTATGCGATCGCGCGGCTGGGCGCGCATAGCGGCGCGTGGACCGCGTTTTTCAGCGATGACCCGCTGATGCTCGCGTCGGAGAACCTGGCCGAGTTCGACGCGGTCTGTTTCAACAACACCGTCGGCGTTCTGACCGAAGACTCGGCGCTCCAGCAGAGTCTGCTCGACTTCGTTCGTAGCGGCGGCGGATTCGTCGGGCTGCACGCGGCCGCTGCGACCTTCTGCCAGTACCCGCGCTACGATCAGTTTCCCGACTACGGCCGGATGATCGGCGGATTCGAGAACGGCGGCCATCCGTGGAAGGAGAACGAGACGATCGTACTCACTCCGGAGGACGCCGACAGCCCGATCAACGGGTCGTTTGGCGGGCGCGACTTCGAGATCCAGGACGAGGTGTTCCAGATGAAGGATCACTACTCGCGCGACCGCCTTCGGGTCCTGCTGCGGATCAACGAAGCCAAGACCGACTTCAGCCCCGATCGCAACATCCTGGCCGAGCGGCGCGCCGACTCTGATATCGCGATCAGCTGGATCAGGACCGAGGGTCAGGGGCGGGTCTTGTACTCGTCGCTCGGGCACAACGCGCACATCTTCGCGAACCCGCCCGTGCTCGCGCACTTCCTGGCCGGGATCCGTTACGCGCTCGGCGACCTGGACGCCGACGCGACGCCGCGGGCCAAGCCGGCCTGAGCTCGGCGCGCGGGGCCGGGCGTCGGCCCGCGGGCGCGGGTCAGCGACGGAGCAGCGACCGCATTCTGGTCGCGGCTTCGTCGCGCGCGAGCGCCGGGTCGAACAGGCTCGACGTTCCCGCGACAAGAACGTCGGCGCCGGCCTCGACCATCTTCGGGATGTTCTGCCAGCTCACGTTGCCGTCGATCTCGATCCGGTAGTCGAGCCCGAGCTCGGTTCGAAGCCGCGCCGCGTCGCGGACCGTGTCGAGCGTCCATGGCAGCAGCTTCTGTCCCGCGTACCCGGGGTTGACCGACATGACCAGTACCAGATCGCACAGCGGAAGCAGGTTCCGGAATCGGTCGATGTCGGCAGCCGGATCGACCGCGATACCGGGTTTCCCACCGCTATCGCTGATCGCAGCGAGCGTTCGTGCCGGGTGCCACGTCGTCTCCGGGTGGATCGTCACGTAGCCGCCCCCGGCTGCGCTTCCCGCGATCGATGCGAACAGCGGTCCCCACTGGTCGGGGTCGTCGACCATCAGATGCATGTCGAGCGGCAGCGCGTAGCGCGCGCCGAGCAGCCGGCATAAATCGGTGCCGAGCGTGAGGTTCGGCACGTAGTGCGCGTCCATGATGTCCAGGTGCAGCCAGTCGACGCTCAGGTCGACGAGCTCGTCGATGTCGCTGCCCAGGTCGAGCAGGTCGGCGCACATCACCGACGGAGCGATCAGTACGTTCCGATCAGCGGTTGGTCTGCTACGCTCCATCACGACTGCTCCTGCGGACGAACGATCGCCTTGAGCCCGGTGTGCGACTCGTGGTACGCGTACGCCTCGTGTATTCTATCGAGCGGGAAGGCTTTGGACACGTACCAGTCGCCGTGCACCGCGCTGGTCGACAGGAGCCTGACCGCCTCCTTGTGATGCGACGGGTCCGACCCGTGCGTCCCCATCACGAAGCACTCCTTATAATGGATGATGTTCGAGTCGAACGTCAGTTCGGGTTCACCGCGCAATCCGCCGAACAGGTTCACGTACCCCAGGTGACCGACCATCTCGATCGCCTGCTTGTGCGCGGTGACGCTTCCCGACGTGGTGATGACCATGTCCACGCCGCGTCCATCGGTCTCGTCAAGCACGACGGCGACCGGGTCTTCCTCCTGCGTGCAGATGAACCGTGCGTCGGGCGCGAACCGGCGGGCGGTTTCGAGCCGTCCCTTCGATCGCTGCGACGCAAAGATCCGCGACGCGCCGTACGCGCGCGCGAGCTCGAGGATCATGCATCCGATCGGGCCGAGTCCGATCACGCAGATGCTCTTGCCGGGGCCGAAGTTGCCGAACTCGAGCCCCTTCACCGCGCACGCGAGCGGCTCCGCGAGCGCCGCGGCATCGTAGCCGAGCGCGTCGGGAACGTGAGTCACCGGGCCGAACTCGAGCATCCGCCGGTTCAGCAGCATGTACTCGGCGAAGCCGCCGTCAAACTCGTGTCCCGTCGCGTAGTCGATGAAGCTGTCCTTCCCGCGGACGTTCGTGTTCCACAGCCCGGGAACATCGGCTCCGACCGCTACACGGTCGCCGACGGCCACTGCGTCTACCCCGCGGCCGACCTCCACGATCTCACCGGCGATCTCGTGTCCGACGATCACCGGATACCTCATTCGCTTGTTCCCGTAGCGGAAGATCTTGATGTCGGAGCCGCACACCGAACAGCTATGCACCTTCAGGAGCGCTTCGCCCTCTCCCGGAACCGGCACATCGGTCTCGCGCACCGCTATCGACTCCACCCCGTCCATGAAGACGGCCTTCATTCTTGCCATGCCTCAATCGTAGCACCTGCGTGGGCGGTGGTCAATCAATACCGATCAGTAATCGTCATATCGTGCGGGAGTGAAAGGAAACGGCGGAACAAGATTGACAAGGGGATCGCCGAGCGGTACGATTGAACGATGGACGCAACCGCCGTCGTTCTGATCGCCAATGGAGAGTTCCGCGTCGAGCAGCGACCCGTGCCGGCGCGACCCGGCCCCGACTGGTCGTTGATCCGCGTCGTGGCCGCGGGCGTGTGCGGGTCGGATATCCCGCGCGCGTTCGACGGCGGTGCGTATCACCATCCGCTCGTTCTCGGTCACGAGTTTGCCGGGGTCGTCGCCGAACCGGCGACCGAGCACGCGCCCGGGGTCGCCGCGCGCCCGGAAGGTTCGCGCGTCGCTGTGTTCCCGCTCATCCCCGATCCGGCCGAACCGATCAACGAGATCGGCGAGTACGCGCTCGGTTCGACCTACGACTACTTCGGCAGCCGTCGCGACGGCGCGTTCCAGGAGTACCTGTGGGTTCCCGAGCGGAACCTCTTCCCGGTTCGCGACGATCTGTCGCTCGAGCACGCGGCGCTCGTCGAACCGTGCGCGGTCGCGTACCACGCGGCGAACAGGCCGGCGGTGCAGGCCGGCTCGTCCGCGCTCGTGCTCGGAGGCGGGCCGATCGGGCTCATGGTCGCGCGCTGGCTCGCGCTGCGCGGGTGCGCGCCGGTCGTGGTCAGCGAGATCGACGAACGCAAGCGCGATATCGCCCGATCGATGGGATTCGACGTGATCGACGCCGCCGCAGATCCGGTCGCGGCGTGCCGGGATCGGACTGCTGGTGGTGCCGAAATTGTTGTGGAAGCCGTCGGGCTTCCGATCACGTTCCGGCACGCGATCGCGTCGGCGGCCCGGTTTGGCCAGGTCGTCTTCCTGGGCAACATCCACGGTGACTTCGTGCTGCCCGAGCACGAGTTCTCGTCGATCCTGCGGCGCGAACTGACGATCTACGGGACGTGGAACAGCAAGATAGCGCCGCGCGGTCGCGACGAATGGACCCGCGTGCTCGCGGCTCTTGGTGACACGATCGATGTCGAACCGCTGATCAGTCACCGGCCGACGCTCGGCGAAGCGCCGAGGACCCTCGCCGCGATGCACGCGCGCGCCGAGTGGTTCAACAAGGTCGTTATCTCGGTCGGCGCGGAGGCGCCGAGATGACGCAGTTCTCGCTTGGCATCAAGAGCGATCCTGTCGAGTACCGCTACTCGTACGAGTGGCTGTTCGCGTTCATGCGCGACCACGATGTGCACTACCTCCAGCTTGGCAGTTCGTTCGAGTTCTTCTCGCTCGACGACTCGTACTTCGTCGATCTCAGGCTGGCGGCGGATGCGCACGGGATCACGATCAAGAGCTGTTTCACCGCGCACCGCGAGCTCGGCGGCTTCTTCTGGCCCGATCCGCGCGCGCACCGGGTCGCTCGTCGCGCGTACGAACGGTGGATCGAAATCGCCGGTATCCTCGGGGCCGACTACGTCGGCAGCAACCCGGGAGCGGTCTACCGCGATCGGCCCGGCGAGCGCGACGCGGGCATCGCTACGTATCTGGACCATCTCACCGATCTGCAGCGCTTCGCGCACGACCACGGGCTGCGTGCGCTGACGATCGAGCCGATGTCGTCGCGGTTCGAACCGCCGAGTACACCCGAGGAGATTCGTGAGTTTGGCGACGTGCCGGCACGGTACCACCTTGAACACTCCGCAGTTACCGTACCGGTCTACTTCTGCGGCGACATCTCGCACGGCCTGGTCGACGAAGATGGCGTCGTCGATTGCGACCACTGGACGCTCTTTGAGATGGAGATCCCGCGGATGGCGGAGTTCCACTTCAAGAATACCGACGCGCGCTACGGGTCGACGTTCGGATTCGGTCCCGTCAACGCCGACCGCGGGATCATCGATCTGACTGAACTCCGGACGATCCTGATGCGGCGATCAACCGATTTCCCGGTCAACCTGGTCGTCGGGTACCTGGAGATCGGTGGTCCAAAGCTCGGCCGCGACTACTCGGACCCGCTGCTCGCCGACGAACTTTCGACGTCGATCCGCGCGATCAGAGCCGTCTTCCCCGAGCTGTGAGCTCTCTTGTTCTGACTCAGATTTGATCCTCCTGCGCGTTTCGGGTAGAGTGCGTGCATGAAGAGCGCCCCGTTCGTGCTCGTATTCTCAGCTCCGGCAGCGCTTGTCGCCGGGGTTGGAAACGGTGATCCATGACAACGCAGCGAACATCGCTTCGCCTACGGACGGTTGCGGTAGGCTCCGGAAAAGGCGGCGTTGGGAAGTCGACGACGTCGGTGAACCTGGCCGTGATCGCCGCGAAGGCGGGCCGCCGTGTCGGACTGATCGATCTTGATCCGCTGTCGAACATCGCGACAATCCTCGACATCCGCGAAGAGCGATTGTCGCGAGTAGCCGAGCGCATCGAGCGCGAGCAGACGACGCTCGACGACCATCGGGTCGAGCTCTTCCCCCGGCTCGATCTGCTGTTCCCTCGGCCAAAGCTTGCTCGTGACGAGAGCACCCGGCTTCGCTCGCACTTGTTCCAGACCTTTGCGAGCGATCTCGCGAGCCGCTACGATCTGATCGTGCTCGATATGCCGGCCGGGATCGGGAGGGATGAGAATCTTGCGTTTCTGCCGCACGTAGGGGCGCTGCTGATCGTCACGAACCCCGAACCGACGAGCCACGTGTCGGCTGGCGGCTACATCCGCGTCGCGCTCGAGATCGAGCCTGACCTTCCGATTCTCTTCTGGCACAACCGACACCGCGATGTAATCCCCGGCGGGTTCCATCCGACCGACGTGATCGCGAACTACAACCGGTACGTCGACGACGAGCTACGGATCTCCGAAGACGCCGCCACGCGCGTGCGGACCGTGGCGACCGTCCCCGACGATCCGTCGTTGAACCTGCTGCAGCAGACGCTGAGCGTCGAAGCGCACGTGCTCGGCAAACTCCTCGACGCGGTCCAGATGCTCCACAAGTCGGTGATCTCATCGTTGGAGGCCAGTGGCTCGCTTGGTGCCGACGCCGCGAACGATCTTCGCTTCTATCTCGGGGGGCGGTCGGGATCGCTCGCCCCCGAGGAGCTTTCCGACGACGCGCTCGCGGTGCTCAGGGAGAGCGAGCGCGGCGCGGCCGAGCCGACGAGCGGATTCGACGCGCGCGGAGTCGACGAGTTCATCCACCGCTACGCAACGCACCCGCTCGTTTCACCGATCAAGGACGCGATCCGGACGATCGAAGCAGCGACCGAGTACGTGGTGGATCAGCAGCGCGTCTTCGCTCCGGGAACCGCCGAGCGCAGACCGCTCCACCTCGCCGCACGAACGATACGATCGCTCCTTGACGCGCTCGTGTCGGGCGAACGCAACGCGTTCGAACGGAACGTCGGAGGGGTCATCCTGTGCTACCTGTCGATCCTGCTGATCGCCGAATCGAGCGTCGTGCGCAATCTGATCCTGAGTGTAATCCCGCGCAGGCGCGAAGGGGAGTCGATCGTTCGCGATCGCAGGACGCAGATCGCGAACCTGATCGTCCGCAGCGACTCGTACCACCGGCGTTACTTCGCGCTCGTCCGCAAGCTCTATCCGGTCCTTGTTCATCAGGTGAACCGGCTCGTCGACGCTGCCGGTTGGCAGCGGCTTCTCCTGCGCGGCCCTGACGGCAGCATCAACAAGAACGCGTACCTGAAGCTCCTGACGCACGTGCTCCACGATTCGCTGCACGCCGGCCTGGGGATCTACGTCGGATTCAGGTACAACAACGCCGCGCGCGCGATCGAGGAAGGCGCACGCACGCTACTGAAAGCGCTTCGGGTATGAGCTACCGCGCCGCGAGCGCGCTGCGCTGCGCTGCGAAGATCGTCGCGATGCCCTCATCCGCCGCGTCCAGAAGCCGGGTCAGTTCGTCGCGGCTGAAGCTGTTGCGCTCGCCGGTGCCCTGGACTTCGATGAGCCGGTCGTCTCGCTTGACGACGTTCATGTCGACGTCCGCGGTCGAGTCATTGCGATAGTCCAGGTCGCATACCACTTGTCCGTCTACGATCCCGACGCTCACCGCGGCGACCTGGCCCAGGAGATACGCGTCGGGTCCGGAGTGGCCCGATCGCGTGGCGAGCACGCCGAGCGCGTCGCAGAGCGCGACCCAGCCGCCCGAAATCGCCGCGGTGCGGGTGCCACCGTCGGCCTCGAGTACGTCGCAATCGATCGTGATCGTCACCTCTCCGAGCCGCTCCAGATCGACCGCCGCGCGAAGGCTGCGGCCGATCAGCCGCTGGATTTCGGTGCTGCGACCGTCGCGCTTGCCGATCTCGCGCGGCTTGCGACCCCCGGGCGTGCTTCCCGGCAGCATCGCGTACTCGGCGGTCAACCAACCGCGGCCGCTCCCCTTGAGAAAGCCGGGTACCGACTCGTCGATCGTGGCGCTGCAGTAGACCTTGGTGTCTCCGAACGACGCAAGGCACGATCCGGCGGGGTTGCGAAACACGCCCCGTACGAACGCGATGTCGCGAACGCCCATCACGCGCGCGACCGCAGAACCGTCCTCTCGTACTCGTTCGCCTCGTCGATCCACGCCACGCCGACAGGAACGTCGCTACGACGGCAGTGCTCGTCCCAGACCGCGCCGAAGGGGAGTGTCTTTGCCTCTTCGATCAGTGCCAGCCGGTCACCCAGGCGGCCCGACGTCTCGGCGTCGATCAGTCGGGCGGTCGGTTCAAGGAGCGCGAACAGCGCCGACTTGAGCGCCGCGCGCGTGCCGATTACCCACGCTTCGATGCGGTTGATGCTCGCGTCGAAGAAGTCGAGCGCGACGTCGACCCGGTCCCACGCGTTCGCGCGCGTGATCTCGCGCATGATCGCGCGTGTCTCGTCGTCGAACAGTACGACGTGGTCCGAATCCCACCGGATCGGACGCGACACGTGGAGCAGCAGCCGCGGCAGGAACGGGAGGAGCGCGCTGACCTTTTCCGCGATCGACTCGGTCGGATGGTAGTGCCCGGCGTCCATGCAGAGCGTCACTCCGCGCGACAGCGCATACGCTAGGTAGAACTCGTGGGATCCGACTACGTAGGTCTCCGAGCCGATGCCGAACAGCTTGCTTTCGACTACGTCGACCGTCTCCTTCTCATCGAGCTTCTCGGCAAACGTCTGGTCGAGCGAGTCGATCAGCAGCTTGCGATGCACAAGGCGATCGGCCGGATGATCCTTCGCTCCGTCGGGTATCCAGAAGTTGTTCATGCACGGTGAGCCGAGTTCCCGGCCCATCGCGGCCGCGATCTCACGGCAACGCTTTCCGTGCTCGACCCAGAACGCACGGATCTCCGGGTCGCGGTGCGACAGCGTGAATCCGTCGTCGGACTTGGGGTGCGAGAAGAAGGTTGGGTTGAAGTCGAGTCCGATGCCGAGGCCCTTTGCCCAGTCGATCCAGCGCTGGAAGTGCTCGGGACGAACCTCGTCGCGGTCCACCTTCTTGCCGCCGCTCTCCAGGTACATCGCGTGGAGGTTGAACCGGTGCGTGCCGGGAATCAGCGCGTACGCCTTTTCGAAGTCGGCGCGCAGCTCATCCGGGGTTCGAGCCTTGCCCGGGTAGTTGCCGGTCGCCATGATTCCACCGGTCAGCGGGCCGGCGCTCTCGAAGCCGGTGACGTCGTCGCCCTGCCAGCAGTGGATGGATATTTCGACCTCGGCCATTCGCGCGATCGCCGCTTCGGTGTCTACACCGACGGCCGCGTACATTTCGCGCGCAAGCTGGTACGCCTGGGTAGTTTTCTGGTCGCTCATGATGCCTCCAACGTTATTATCTCCCCATCGGCCGATCCACACAATGGACGGATCGGGCGGTTAGATGTAGATTTCGAGCGCAATGGTTCGCGATCTCGTTTACTACCTGACCGCACCGACGGGACTCGGTCTTGGCGCGCGATGCGTAACCGCCGGCACCGCACTCACGCCGCCGGGCGGTCCCTACCCGCCGCACGCTATGCGCCATCCGCATCGGTACCGCTCGGTGAGCTCGGACGGCCGCGTGCTCCATGAACGGCAGCTGGTGCTCATCTGTTCCGCCGGCCGTACGCCCGCGGGACCCGCGAACGCGGGTACAGCGTATGGAACCCTCCACTACGGTGACTCGGGCCCACTGGTGATCGAGGCACCGGCGATCCTGGTTCTTGCTCCCGGCGTGTGGCACCGGTACTCCCCCGACCCGCGGACCGGATGGCGCGAGTACTGGGTCGGTGTTACCGGAGCAGCCGTCGAAGCGGCGTCGCGAGCGCTGAAGCTCGACGATCGCCCTCCTGTGCGCCGCCTTGCTGATCCCGAGGAGGTCACGGCGCTGTTCGCATCGATTCTCAATCTGGCCCCGGGAAACGATGCCGCGTCGCACGTAGGGATCGTCGCCGAGGTGTTCAGGATGATGGTCGCGGTCGCAAGGGGGCGCCTTTCCTGTCGCGATACCGCCCAGACAGTCGTCGATCGTGCGATCGCGCTCATGCGCGCGCGGGTCGACTCGAACGTGTCGATCGCCGAGATCGCGCTCGAGCTCGGCGTCAGCCCGTCGGCGTTGCGCCGACGCTTCGCGGCCGAAACCGGGCTTGCGCCGTACCGCTTTCTGATGACGCTCAAGGTCAACGCGCTCAAGCAGGAGCTCGCGCATACCGCCTCACCGCTGGCGGCGCTCGCCGAGCGGTTCGCGTTCACAGACCAGTACCACTTGTCGAAGGTGTTCCGTCAGTACGCGGGGGTATCGCCATCCGAGTGGCGGCGGCGGGGAGGGTGAGAGATCCCGGCTCAGATGTGAAAGACGCGGCGGAACTCGGCGTGATGATCGCGCAGACGTTTGTTGATGAACATCGTGAAAAAGAAGATCGAAATCGTGCACGCGAGCGCTACCAGCGACCAGCTCACCGGCGCCGGGAGCTCGAGGTACGCGCTGATGATGAGCTCGAGCCCGACGACAAACACTCCGGTCGACAGAACTACCGTACCAGCAACCACCAGACGCGCGATCCGGAGGGTCGCGACGATGACCGTCTCTGCCGCCGTGACAACGCCCAGAAGCACCGTGATCGGTAGCGCGAGCCCGAAGAACCAGTCGGTTCCACCGCTGAACGCGCTGATCGCAAGCAGAAATCCCGCCACGGTCGCCGTTTCGCAGGCGATCAGGAGCACGCGGCTGCGCGCGAGCGCTATTGCGCAGGTCACGGCGAGCCAGACAAATCCGATCGACATCAACGGATAGACCGACCAGGTGACCGCGAAGCCGAACGCGAAGTCTGCGGCGAAGAGCACTATCGCGACAGTGAATGCGGCCAGCGTCGTCATCTCGAACAACCACCACTTCGCGTTACGGACCGTCTGCTCGGGTGGTGGATCGGTCGATTCGACGCGATCGAACGATGAGGGGTTCGCACCCGCGGTGGTCGATCCCGACTCCGGGGGTGCTGCAACCTGGTGGCCGGCTCCGGGATCCCGGCGCAGCGGGTTCCCGCAGAGCGGGCAGTTTTCCGCCGATTCGACGATGACTCCGCAGTGTGCGCACGTCTGCATCTACCCCTCCTTGACCGTCACGGGAATCCCGTCGGCGCTGAGTCTCATGAATACGGCGCGCTCGACCGTGCGGTCGGCGACGACGCTGCCGATCGTGACGAACAGCTCGTCGGCCAGGCTCACTACCGACACTCCGACCTTGTACGCGGCGTTCGCGGCGAGCACGAACCCGACCTGCTCGATCTGTTCCTCCACCGCTTTCGGGAGCACCAGACGACCCAGGTTGGAGACGACGCCCGAATACGATCGGTCACCGATCGTTCGCCTGAGGTGCCGCATATACGCATCCTTGACGGGGCGTGGTGTCACGCGCACCAGCCGGTTGCGTTCTCCACCGACGTTACGCGAGATCTGGCGTAACAGCTGGTTGCGGTCGAGCTGGATGTGCATGTCATGATGAACCCGCCTGACGATCTCGTCGAACGAATAGTCGCCGAGCGACAGATCGAGCTCGGGCCCGACGAACAGCGAGAAGTTTCGCATTGAACGGGTCGGGTAGACACGGCGCATGTTGACGGGCACTTCGATCCGGATGATCGAGTGCTGCGGCTTGATCATCTGTCGCAGCTGCTGGTCGTGAACCTGCTTGATCGCCTCGATCTTCGTCGCGACGATGTACTCGGTCAGCGTCACGCCGCGCTCCTTCGCCTTGGCGAGCACCGCCGCAAGCGGCATTCGCGCCGCGATCACGCGGTAGCGGTGCACGTGCGGGAGACCCGGGATGTGGTAGGCCGCATCGAGCATCGCCGCCGGGCGAACGCCGGCGCTGTACATTCGCTGGTACGCGTCGTCGTACTCCTGCGGGTCAGGGCTTTCGTCGGGGTCAAGGAGCGGCGGTTCGGGTTCGACATCGTAGCCCAGTTGGCGCAGGTACTCGACCAGCAGCGAGCCCAGGAACACCGACCCG